>DALH01000005.1:0-20854 GCA_002499405.1 Candidatus Micrarchaeota archaeon UBA95
TCCGCCGTGTAAAGCGCTGTCGCGTGTTCCGTTATCAGGTACTGGGTTATTGCCGGGAAGGAATTGGTTTCGTGGCTTTGCAGGGGAACGAATTCTTGTTCAAAAGAGTAATCCGCTTTTTTCTCTTCCTCTGCTTCGTCGTCGCCGGCAGTTAAAACGAATTCAAACAACCCGTTGGGCAGACCGCGGTTCAGGTGGCCAAGCGAACCGTAAGAGTAATACGGGTACTTGGACAAGTCAAACTTCAACACGGCGCACAACGCGTTTTCCGCGTCATCCAACCTTCCGGCGTCAAACAAGTAGCCGCCTGCTTCGCTGATGGTCTCCTGCGAACCACCAAAATCATATAACTTGAGGTAAGGGTTCTCCGGGCACGCGTCGTCGTAGAAGTGGGCTTCAAAACGCGAATAAGATAACGAGTCGTGGAAATCGGCTGCAGTCCCCCTCTTCAACTCAAAATCCGATAAAACGCTTTTGTCAGGGTAAACCGGTTCAACGCTTATTTTCACGGGGGCGGGGCGCGACAACTCGTAGTACAAGAAGAGTTCGCCGGCGTCGTGGTCATAGGAATCCGACAAGACCAGGAAGCGCTTGATGAGTTCGGTTCCGAAAGGCATGGGCCCGTCTTGATGGTGAATGTAGTTGGGAACCCTTGAAGCCAAGAGTTTCCCGAATTGGGTGTCAGGGTCGTCATCCAACGCGAACACGAAGCCGAACACCGCCTTGTTAGCGTACTCGGTATCAACGCGGGGGTCTGCGTCCCTCACCGCGTCGTTGTCGGGCGACCCCGGGTCCAGGCACAACTGCGCCGTCACGTAGTCTTTGTTAAGCAGTCTGCCGTAGTCGCCGGGAACCGAGAACACGAGGCGGCTCGACAAAAAGGGTTTATCCGAGTGGGAGTAACTGCCTTTACGGTAAACGAACACGGGCACGAACAAGGGCTTGTTGTCAACGCTGAACGAGACCTCGAACACGCGGGGGGTTGGGGTTTCTCCTTCAACGGCGCCAGCAGGCTCCCCGCCTTCTTGTTCTTCCGGTTCTTTACAATAAGCGCCACCAGCTTCATTCAAACCGCAAACCTTTCCTTCAGCACAAGAAGCGTGAACCTCGCCGGGAGCGCAATACCTTGACTCATCACCCTGAAAATACCTTGTAATGCAGCTTCCCTTGAAAACCTTTGATGGGTCGCTTGATTTGCACATTGTCAAGCAATCAGTGTCAGTCTCACACTCATCACCCACAAAACTGGCTCGTTTCTCTCCCGCCAAAAAGAATTCCTTGTTGTCGCTTTCCCAGCCAGGTTCGTGCAACTCGACCTTGAACCCCTCCATTTCGCAGTACTGCCTAGGCACGTAAACCCGTTCCACGGCGTCAAACTCGGAGTAATACTCGTCGAGAGGAAAATCCGGTTTCACCGAGAACGCTACCAGGTGCGTCCAAGCATTCTCCGGGGAGACCTCCAGCTCCTCGTCCAAATAGAATTTGTCGGGGTGCTTGAAGCCGGGCTTGAAGCCATCCGGCTCGACGAACTTGTCCATGGCTTCCTTGCTCAACGTAAAGCTTTCCACGTCAACGAGGGGCGCCGGCTTAATGCTTTCGTAACTGCTCGGCGTCTGGACGTTCATGTCGCCAAAGTCGAATCCGGCGACTATACTCAACCCCAACTCGATTTTGCTGGTGCGCGCCACCGTCAAGTCGTCGACATTGACCTGCGCGTCCACCTCCCAGTAAGGGATTATCTCGTTGACTTGGTCAACGAAAATGGTTTGATAGGACTGGGACGCGGCGAAAACGAGGTTGAACAACAGGATGAACGCCAGGACGGGTCTCTTCACGAATTGAATCACCGATTAAATGAATGAATTAAAGTAAATAAAAAAGGGTGGTTTTTCAATCCGCGACCACGGAAACGATTGCCTTGAAGGACGCGCTCCACGGTTCGCCCAAATAAGTGTAGTTTCCCGCGTTTTCAAACGAGCGCGTGAACTCCTGGCCCGGCAGGATTACGGGCGACTCAACGTCAATGAAGTAGAGGACGTGCGGCTGCAAGCCCGAGTTAACCCACGTGACCCCGTCGCCAACCCCGATTCCAATGAAGTCCGGCGAAAACGAGCCGTCAAGTATTTGCACCACGTTTTCCTGTGCCTGAATTGATGGGCTCGGAGTGGGCGATGCAACGCCTCCGCCGCTCGCAAAAAACCATACCCCTAAAACCATTAACAAGAACGCTCCCAAAACAACGTACAACGACTTATCCACTTTCTCCTCAACCTCTCCTTCCTTTTCCTCAAAATTTTTTAGGGCTTCTCCTCAACGTAACCGCATTCAATTGATGCCGCAGGATAACCTTTCGATGATTTAACAACTACGGAAACGCCTTCAAGTTCCACGGTGGTTTTCGCGGTGGAATCGTGGCTGATTGCCTCCGCAAAAGACATGCTTTGGGGAATCCCGAACTGTTTCAAGTCACCCAAATAATAATACAGATCCGTGGTCGGCGCAATTCCCTGCCCATAAGGAAACAAGAGGGTTCGGGTTTCCTCAAAAACCAGGTTCGGCAGTTTCTCGCCTGCAAAAAGCCGTTCGTTCCAGGTAATGGCGCCCGGCGTTCCACCGGTCAACGGGAAAACGTGGCAACCCTCGCTCTCTCTTTCGCCTCCGCTGGTTACGCCGCACTTACCAATCCCCGCATTCAACTCGTCAAAGTTTTTAACAACTTCTTCCCATAACCCGGGCTCGTAACGCTCTAAGGCAAATTCAGTTACCACGACATAGCTGCCCGTCTCGGCCTCGTAACCCCTCAAATAATCCTCAAACCCGCCGCTTACGCCGTCGTTTTTTATTTCGCCTCTGTTCAATGAAAACTGTGGGTCAACGTAAATATGTATGTAGCTACCGTAAGACGAATCGTCCCAAGCCAGCGGAAAACCGGTCACGGGCAATCCATCCTTGAAAAAGTATTCAACGCCGTAGCCATCAATCAAATTCATTTCAACGTATTTGCCGCTGGTAATCGAGTCGTAATCGTATTTCCATACCGAATAGGGCTTGCCGCCGTTAACGTAGTTGACCAACGGGTAGTAATAGCATTCCCATTGCGTGACGACGTCCGCAAGGGAGTAACTCAACACGGAAAAGCTTTCCGGCTCGTTGGCCGTAACCATCGCCGCGTTGCCCGCGCCGACCTCCTCGCCGACATCCAGTTCAACGAGTTGCGTTTCCGAAACGGGTTCAACGCACTCCACAACGACTTCTTCCTCGTCGCCCTCCAAACTCGCGGTCTTGAAACCGGATTGGGAGGCGGACGAGTAAACGCTCAACAACAAGTCGCAGGCGCCCGTTCCAGCAATGGAACAACTGTAATCGTCTTCAATGCTGAGCGTGCTGCCAGACGTAGGCGTGAAAACGTCTTCCGACCCCTCCACGACTTCGCCGTTCTTAACCACCGCGTAACTCGCTTCCTCGTCCAAACCCGTTACCCATAGGTAGGAGTTTTTCCCGTCACCATCGCTCTTGAGCGTGCACGAAACGCTTTGCATGGCGCCCTTGAAAGTTTTTTCTTCGCCAGCCGCGACTTTCTTGTCGACGGGCCCCGCGGCGGAGGCGAGGGTGACAACCAGTTCCCCTTCATTGCAAACGCATTCCCCGTTTTTGCACCGGTCATCAAATTGGCCGCGCGCGAAAACCGCGTTTTCGTTGTCTTTGTTGTCTTTCAATGCGAATTCTTCGCCGACCTTGACTTTTTTCGCGTAATCAATCGTGGCAGAGAGTTTCCTCACTTCTGGCCCCGGCAGGTAGCTCGCCTCAAACGCGAGGAAACCTTCCCCGGTATCCAAGCTGCTTATGCTGAAGCCGCCGGAACTGCCCGCGCCCTTGACGCAGAATTGCACGGCGTTGGCGTAACCCTCCTTGATTTCGTCGGGTTTACTCCAAACCAGTTTTTCCAGGGTTTCGCCTTTTGAGTCCTTGAACTCCAGGGGTTCGCCTTTGGAGTCCTTGAACTCCAACTCGTAAGTGTAGCGGCCGGGAGACAATTCGGAGCCGTCCACAGCCCAAATTGCTTTCTCGGTTGAAGCCGAACTCAGTTTCACGGCGCTCTTCAGAACGCCGCCCCCCACTCCGCCGTCAATTCCGTAAGCGCGCGCAATGTCTTCCAGAATCGGGGTGCTGAGCGCCGTGAGGGTGACTTCGCCCACGTAGCCGGCGGAAGTGGTGATGCTTGCCTTGCCCGCGTTGAATTCAAAGCCCGGGTCCACCGTGAACCCGCACTCGGGAAACAATTCATAATCCGATCTCTTGATTGACGGGAATCCCGGTTTTATTACCATGGACACGCCCAGCGCGGCCAGCTCGCTTCCCTCGCCGCCCAAGTCAAAGCCGTCCGCGGAACAGAGCGCTTTCTTGACTTCCTCTTCAGAGCGCGGCTGGAAGTCGTAAACGAACTTGAATTCTTTTGCCACCCTATATTTCTTTTTCGGGTTGCCGAGGGCGTCCTTCGAAGCATAATAATACAAGCCGCCGAATCGGCTCTTTTCTTTGGTGTTGATTTCTTTGGCGTCAAAAGAAACGTAAACAATTGTCTTCGCGCCCGTTGGCTCCTGTCGGACGCGCAGGTTTGATTCGCAATCATCGATGTAGGCTATGAGCCCGATTACCTTCAGATACTCACGAGAGTCGAAGAGGATTCCCTGCTCGTCGCAGCCGGGCGCGGCAGTCGTTTCCACGAGTATCTCAAACGTGGGTACTTCGACCCACCAATCGAATTCTTGGGTGTCGGATTCGAGAAAAGAGATGTCGCCCGTCAGGGTGACGCGCGTTGCTTCCACGTCAACGACATCAACGTCTTCAGATGTAGCGGACAAACCGGTGCCCGTTATGAAGTTTACCGAGGATGGGGAGTTGCTGCACGGCACTTCCAGAATGCCCCATTTATTCTCGCCCTTGAATTCGTAAACAACTTTGTCGACGTAATCCGTCCTCTTCCAGCAGTTCGGCGACGGCGAGAACGAGAGCGAGGAAAGGGTTTCGTCAAAGAGCAGGGTTTCCGCTGAAACCATTAAGACCGATGCCAAGAGCAGGGCCGCCAGAGTTTTACGCATGCCAACCATCACCTACACTAGGGATAGGTTGGCGCGCATATAAAAAGAGTTCGCCTTTTAGTGGCGGCGCTTCACGATTTTGACTTTGGCGGGGGTCAACAGAATCTTGTCTTCGTCAATGCGCGCGATGTCGCCGTTGATTTTTTGCACGAACTTGCGCAACTCGGTTACCACGCTCTTGAGTTTCGCGGGGTTGCGGGCGATGGGCGTGATGTTGAGGAGCACGATATTCTTGTTGTTGAGTTCTTCTTCAACGATTTTCGCGTCCGCCTCGCTTTGCAGGGAGATGGGTTTGACGTAGAAGTCCGCGGCTTCGTGCATCACGTCTATTCCCTCGGCTTCGGCCGCACTCATGAACTCGTCAACGCTCAAATCGCGCGACATCCCGAAACTTCGAGACAACTTGCTTAGGATACCCATTTACACCACTTCCATTTTGAATTGTGAACCACTACAATTAACGGTTACCCGTTTAAAAGCTTTTTTAGCGCGTTAAGACCCGGTGGGCAGGAGTCGGGCGTGCTGGGGGGCTTCCAGCCCGAAGTAGCGTTTCACCGCTTTCACGAGTTTCGGCCCTTGTTCAGCAACTTCTTCCAACGCCTCGTTCTCCTTCCTCAAACCCCCTAATTCCCGGTTAAATTCATCTATCTGGATTTGAGCTTCTTGTTTCTGTTCGGGGGTCTTCGCGTGGTACTTCAAGTCGTTTTTTGCCCGGGGCAAGCCGGTTTTGTTGATGAAATACATTCTGTTCCTGACGCGCTGGTCTTCGGATTTGAATTTGTTGGGGTGGTGGATGCCCAGCAAGCCCTTGAGAACCCCGTCCAGTTCCCTTGTTTCCCCGGTTCGCTGGTATTCCTGAATGCGTGGGTAATTTTCAACCGCGGCTTGGATTACGCGGCGTTGGAAGTCCTCGGGAGCCCTGAAATGCCTGCCGCCAACTGCTTCCATGAGTTTAGGCGCGAACTCGTCCTGGATTTGCTCGTTGCTCAGCACGCCGAGTTCGTGGTGGCGGTGAAGGTAATCCAACAATTCATACAAGCGTTTTCCTCCTTGTTCGCTGGAGTAAAATTCGTTAAAGTCCTTGGGCTTCAACCTCGCCAAATCAATGTTCGTTAGGGTTCCCCTCAAGCCGCTGGAGTGATTCCAAACCTCTTCCCGCAATTTATTAAGGTTCTTGAACGGGTCTTCGCCCACGAGCTGCTCCAAAAGCGCCTTGTCCTTGAGGATTTGGGGCTCCGCCATCTTGACGGGCGCCCCTGCAGTTGGAACGGTTTCGGCGAGTTTCGGCAACACGCCGAGTTTCTGGAGTGGCCTGGCAAACAAGTCCAACCTGAATTCGGGTAATTTGAGTCCCTTGGGCGGAACTGGCACCAACGTCTTCACCGGCTCTTCTTTTGGAAGGTCTTCAAAACCTAGTTGGGCTTTGCTCTCCGCCGGCTTCTTTTCGGGCATGGGTTCGCGGGCTTTTTCGGCAACCGGGAAGAAAGCGGTTTGACTGCTACCTGGCAACTCAAAAACGGGTTTCACTGGTTTAACGCGTTCCTTTACGGTTTCTTCTGGCTTGGGCGTTGGTCGCTCCCCCGTGACCGGCGCTCTAACAATTGGCTCGGCCTTTACTGGTTCGGGTTCGGCCTTGACTGCGGGTTCCCTAACCGCAAACCCCAGCGCCTTCAGGCCCGCGGGGTTCAACCCCATTAACTCGGCGACTTCACCGGCGTTCCCGCCCGCCGAAATTTTTTGAACGCTTTCCTTGATGAATTTCCCTCTGTCTTCGCCTGCCTTGCCCTGGTTCAACGCGGCAACGTCTTTTGCGAGGAGGGCTCCGGCGGCCAGCGCCTTTTGGGCGGTGGGAATGAATTCCTTGCCGTAACCTTTTTGCATTGCACGCTTGTAGAGCAATGCGGACACCATGTTGCCGGCGTCATACAAGTGCATTCCGGAATCAATCTTGTTGTGCAAGTCCAGCAGGGTTTCTTGAAGTTTTTCGGGAGTGGAAAGGTCGCGGCCCAGGTAAGCCCTCATGTGGCCCAAGAGGTTTCCCTCGGCCATCCTGTCCTGGGAGGCCTTCCTGCGCACGCCGAAGTCGTGGCCGCCCACCATAATGTATTCCGCTTCCTTGCCCACTGCGTGGTTGAAGAGCGTCTTGTTGCTCAACTCGGAGACGTAGGAGTTTACTCCGCCCTTCAAGGAGTCCCTGGGCTCTTCGGAACCCGAATAATAAATTGAGTGCGGCAAGCCGCCGACTTTTTTTCTTTCGCCTATGACGAGGCCGTGAAAGGACTCCATACCTGTTTAATTACGCTTGAAAGAATTAATTAAGTTTGGCACTTGAAGGAGTGCAGCACGTAATCCGCGACCACCAAGTCGCCGGGCGTAATCGTGGGCGTCAAAGCAGTCACCCACGCCAGATAATCGCCGCATTCCACGAACAAGTATTTGTAGGATAATTCTTCGTCGTATTCGGGCAAGTATTCCGTGGTTTCAAAGTAGTGGGCGTTGCGGCCGTTCACCTTCAAGTCGAAACCAGTCCAATCGCTTTCCTCGCTTAAAACGTCTTCAACTGAAAAGGATTCATTGGAGTCAACCACGTAAACGTTGAATTCCTGCATCCAAACCGAGTAAGGAGTGCCCGCATAAAATTTCACGGTGCTGTACAAGTCGGCTTCTTCAACAGCGTTGTAGCCGACGGGGTACTCAACCGTGAACGCGTACTCCTCGTTCTCGTAAGTCAAAAAGTTTTCGCGGTTTTCTTCCCCGAATTCAAGGGTTTTTTCAACGAAATCGTCTTGTTGCGTGGGCGCTTGAGGCGAGTAGAAGTAATAGCCGGCGGCAACCGCCAACAACAAGAGCAGGAACCAGTAATAAAACTTCATTCTTCAGCCCCCTCCTCTTCTTCCTTTAACTCTTCTTGAATTGAATCGGTTTTCTCCCGTATCTCAACTACTTCTTCGGCGTAATTCGTGGTCAACTCGCGCACGCCCGCCAACTCTTCTTCAAAGCCGGCGCGGTAATTGCCTCCGAGTTTTTGGGATAATTCGCCGGAAGTCAAAACCGCGTAATCGGGGTTGAACACGGTTTCATAAACTTTGCCGAGCGACTCAGCCTTGACTTCCTCGTCGTTGTGCACCAACAACAACAGGTATCCTTGCTCCCTGCCGGTCTGGGGGTTGCGCGCCATCCTAATGCAGGTTTGCCCGTCGCCGCACGCCTCGCTCAAATCCAACTCGTTTTCGCAGTCCGCTTCCGTTGTCTGCTCGGCGCAGAACCTTGACAATGACTCCTCTGAATAAGAAAAGACGTAACTGGGCAGGTCTTCGTAGGCAACGACTTGAACGGGGCGGCTTTCAACAGTGGTAACTAGGGACACTACGACGGACGGGCCGATTGCACTAAGAAACGTTGTTCCCAATTTGCGTAGTTTTGAGAACGCCCCTGAAGTGGTTTCTTCCACTGCTTCCTGGCCCGCTTCCTTGGTTGCCCGCTTGCTTGCAGAGCCGCCTGCTTCTGCACTGATTCTTTGGGTTACTTCGTCGGGGGCACCCCTCAAAAGTTTCTTCATTTCATCAGTCAAACCATTCGACTTGACTTCAAAATCACCAATAATGTCCACCAAACCGCGTTGGATTGTTTGAGTATCCGAGGCCGCGGCTAACGACTTCAAATTCAATTTACGGATTGAGTCGGCGAGTTCCACCGGCAATTCTTCGGCATGCGCGTTCACCTTGCTAACCAGCATCCGTAAATCTAAGTTGGTCAGCTTACTACTATCAATTTCTTTAATTCCTTCAATCAATTTGGCTACTTCATTAACCGCCCTTTGTTGTTTGAATAAATCGTCAAGTTGTGATTCAAGCTGAAGATTGGAAAGCCTTACGGCATCATCCCCTAAACCGGTAACCTCGCGGCCGACTGCGGCCCCGGCTCCGGCAGCGGTAACGCCTTCCAACGAGTTTTTAACTTCCGTCTTCAAATCACCCCACTTAAGACGGAAGAAGTCGGGGTTGCTACGCTTTAATTCGTCTTCCATGCCTCTCAACGAGTTTCTAATGTTAAACAGGTCATCACCGGCAAAACGAGAGTCGGACGCAATCTTATCTAATTCGCCAGCGAATCCGTCCATGTCGGCTCGCGTTAACACTATGGATCCGTCCTCATCAACAAGAGTTTTTTCAATGCGGGTTAAAACGTCGTCAACTTCTCCCACCGCTTTGGAACTCAACGTCGCCGCGGTAATCCCGGCTTTGGAGGTCACAGCCAACGGAGCACTCGAGCCCGGGCCTTTGATGTGATTTCTGACCAAGTAACTTGAGTAAGAGGATAACGCATAACCCGAAGCCGCCGCGATTCTCTCGTCTTCAAAGAAACCCGTGCCGCCCTGCGCCGCGGTTTGGAAGCCCAGCATTATGCCGAAGGACTTCAAGTTTTTGGCGCCGAACGCACTCTTTACCGCCTCAAGCGAAAACCCGCTTGCTGGTTTAACCGCCCCGCCCAACGGGAAAATGGAGTGAAATACGGCGTCAACGATTCCAATAATTGCTTCGTGAGTGCAAATGTTCCAAGTATGACACCATTTGCCGTCTATTGACCCGCGAATCGTGTTGCCAGCCATACAAGTTCCTACTTCAAACAAGCTGGTGCAAAAAGCTCTTGCAACATTCGCCCCAACCCCGATGAAACTGAGGGCTATGCCTGCCAAGCATCCGCCGACCAAGGTTCCCGTAGCCCCATAAAATTCGCCTGCGAGGTTATTCCAACATTTTTCTCCGTCATCATACCTGCTGGACTGGCCTTCCCTCACTTCTCCAATTCCGTACAAGGCCTTGAACGCGTTGACCGCGTTGGCGGACGAAACGGGGTCCGCTTCCGGGTCGTAACCGCCAAAAACAATTGGAATGTTTTCATAAGCATCGAATTCAAAGAGCCCGGGCGTCTCTTTTTTTCCTACGAAGGCGACAGTCGCGTCCGGCGGCATCAATAGCGCCGCGTTTGCGAGGGTTTCCTCGCAGCCCGCCATCTTAACAATTGAATATTGAATCTCGGTGTTGGCTTTTACGCCTTCCCAGGAATCCTCGTCTTCTCCAGAGTAGCGCTTGGCGCAGTCCAGCACGGGCTGAATTTCAAGTTTGTAAACCCCGCACCCGTCCAGCTCGCTTGCGCCCGAGAACTCGGCGCGCGCCAATCCCTCGGGAGACGACTTGAATTCCTGGAACACGTTTTGCACTTGCGTTGAAACGTCTAGGTCCGCGCGGAAATTCGTGGCTTGAAGGTAAAGCGTTCCTGAGAGGGGGCGGTCCAATTCAAGCGAGCAGTAATAGTCCAGCATGTATTCCTCGGCCAGGCGTTGTTTGAGGAGTTCAACTGAGCCGTAGAGCGCGGAGCGGAATGCTTCAACGAATTGCATGGTCGTGCAGTAATGCGTCTCGCATTTTTGCAGGGATTGGCGGGATGCGCCGCCTTCTTCATCGCTTCCATCCAGCGACGCTGTTGTCAGGGGTGCGGTTTCGGCTTCTTCAGGGGGCACGGCCTCGGCTTCTTCGGGGAGCGCTGCTTCAACGATTATGGGTTTGCACGCTTCCTCGTCTTCCTGGCACAAGACGGCGCCCAAAGGCGTGGACGAATACAAATCGGAATCGGAGTGGTAGACCACGACGTTGATGTTCTTGGTGTAAAGCGGTTCGTCGTCCTGGGAGGGGTTGGGCTCGCTGTAAAACTTGATGACGTGCGTGAACGAGTATTGTTTTCCTTCTTCGGGCGCTTTCGCGGGCCAGCATTTGAGGAGGAGTCCTTCGCCGGGCGCGAGTTCTTGCCCCGGCATAAGCGAACTCGTTTCGCCAAGGGAAGTAACGCGCCTGCATTGCAGGTCGCTTGATTTGGGGTAAACGTAGAGTAGTTGGTCGGAGAACGAGTTCACGGAAACGTAACGGTAATGGTTTTCCCCAGCTCCCTTGAACGAGAGTTGAACGCTGTTTGAACGCCCCTTCAAGGCGTCCGCCAAGTCGTGGTTTACCTTGACTCCTTCAAGCCAGGAAGCCGCGCCTTCAACGCTCTTGCACGCGTTCTCGTCCGCGTCCACCTTCAAGTGGATTGGAACCACGCGCTCGCCGTCCTCGCCTTCGTAACGCGTCTTGAACACGAGTTCCACGGTTCCATCAAAATCCTTTTGAATGCACGGCGGCACTCCGGTGGTCAGGGAGGAGGGGACAACTGGCACGACCGTGAAGCGGTTGCACGCGTTTTCCTCGGGGGTCGTGGAAATCTGGGTGGTCCACCCGTCAGTTGCCTCGTCAAAAAAGAGGTTGCCGTTCTTGCCGAATTCCAGCGGAATCAGGGTTCGCTCCACTTCCGCGTTGAATTGCACGGCTGAAGTGGGGCGCACTTCCACGCCGAGTAGTTCAATGTCCTTGGTTGCCTTGTTTATGAGGCACAACTTGAACGGGGGCACGCCCTTCAAGTCGTTGTTGGACAACTCCAATTCAATTGCGTTGCCTTCCTGGATTGGCGAGCCGTCGTCTTTTTCTGCGCGCGCGCCTTCAAGCAGGCGAACGTCCAAATAGCCGGCGTTCGCTTTTATTGTCGTGGTCTTGGCTGCCTTGTCGCAGTATGGGACGAAACTGATTTTGCTTAGCGGGGGCAAAATGATTTGGCTGGCGTCGTGCTTGAATTCGTTGGTGTCCGACGGCTGGAATTCGAGTTCGTCGGTGGTACTCAACTTGAATGACTTGCCTTGAGCGTATTGGAGTTCAAGGTTGGTTAAAGCGCCTAGCTTGAGTTTTTCGCCTTTCACTTCCGCGCCCTTGGGAACCGGAATTATTGCTTGTTCCGGCAACTGGATGGTCACGGCCTTCAAGTCCTTGCTTGCCTTGGCGCAAGTGGTGAACGAGAGGCGCGCGTTTGCCGGAGCCGAAATTGTTTGGTAGCCCGAGTCGTCCTCTAATTTGCCTCTTGGAATCTCTACTTTGAGGGAGGCGGGGGACTCATATAACACGATGCCTGGTTTTTCGGCGCTCAACACTTGGACGCGGGAGTCCGCGTCGCACCCCGTCATCGTCGCAATTACCTTGGTTCCGTCCTGGCGGGTCTTCGCCGAGTAAGGCAAACTGATTAAGACGTCTTCGTCCGCCTCGAATTCCTGGGTGCAAGGCGATGCAGCGCCGGGGTCAATTACTTCCATTGCGCGCGCGCCGGACAGGAAGGTGACCGTGGTTGACGGGGGAACGGAAATGATTTGCTTGCTTCCCGAGGTTTGCGGGTCGGGGTTGAACGAAAAGCGTATTGCCGCGTCCGCGCTCACCTTGACAACGTAGTTGGAGCCGTCCTTTACTGGCTGGGAGGCGCCGCTCTTGGCAAAAGAGAATTGGAGGGGCATCGGGAAGGTTACTTCAACCACGTCTTCGCTTGAGGAAGCGATTTGGGGGGGCACGAGGATTCCGATTCCGGCGGGAACAAATACTTTTGAAGTGAAGCCGAGCTGGTCTTTCTCTGGTTTCGCGTCGTCCGTGAACGCGATGTGCAACCCGTCGGGGCTGCTCAACACTTTTCCGGCGCGCAAGAAGTCGGAGAGTCCCTGGTCGTAGTGGGTTTGGGAGGCGGGGCAACTTGAACCCTGTTCGTCGTTGAAGGAAGAGCCGTAAAGCGGGTAAAACGTGGTGTCAACCGGCAAAACCAGTTTTATGGCGTTGGACGGCATCAAATTCATTAACTGGTCGCAACTGGTTTGCGTGAATTGTATGGGGGCGCCCGGGGGAGCTATTATTGCGCGGCCGCCTGCGAGCGTTGCAATTCGCGAGCCGGGTGCAAAAGTGAAGGAGCCGTCGTAAACATTTAACTTGATTGAGCCGTCGGATTGCTGGGAGGCGGATTCGTCGGACAAGTACAAGCGGAATTCCAGGGGCATCATTATCTGCCAGCCATTTGGAATGCGGGCAACCCATTGCGGGGGCAGGACCAAATTGGTTTGCAGGGGAACGCGAAGCGAGCCGTCCCTTATCTGCCCGGATTGCGCCGCCATTATTTCCGCGCCGAAGGGTTGCACGCTTATTGAGCCGTCCTGGTTTTTCTTCTCCTTGTAGCCCTGCGGCAACGCCATTTCCGCGTCCAAGGGCAGGTTAACTGTGTAACCGTTTTCGGGGAGGCACGGGGCGGCGGAGGAAAGGTCGGCGCGCAAATCCACTGGCTTGGAGGAACGGATTCCCTGGAACGAGGCGTACAAGGAGAGCACGCCTTGCGGCTCGTCGTCCTGCGTCATGCACCCGTCTTCGGCGAGGAGTGCCGCGCTTGACGCCGTAACCTCAAAGTCAAGGGATTCGCCGGGCTGGATTACGGCGGATACGGGTAAAACAAATACTCCGCGCAGCGAGGAATCCTGGTTGATTAACAGGGGTTGCGGCGCGTTGTTTTGCACGGTGATAGTCTGGGACTCCCTTGATTCAATGGCGGGGTCAAACGCGTAATCAAGTGAAGTGGCGGATATCCCCCACGACTCGTCTAGCGAGGGAATGAACAAGTTGGTGCGCGCCTGGAACGGCACTTCAATTGTCTGGGTTGTGGAACCCACGCGGGCGCGCAACCGAATCTTTCCGGCAACGTCTTCCTTGAGGGTGGCTGCCTGCCTGGCGACCAGCAGCAGGGAGGGATCAGGGTAGGAGTATAACGCGCCTTCAATTGATTCGCCTCCCTTCAAAACGAACGAGGACGGAAGAATTGAGAACGCCGTGTACTCGCTTTTTCCTTGCGTGAAAAGGGTTGCGGTCACGCGCACGTCGTTGGACAAGCGGTTGGTCAAAGTGAATGACTGGATCTCGCCTTCCAAGTCGGTGACGCTGGCGCGGATGCTTGAGGGGGTCGCCTCCAGGAAGTTGGCTGGCGCGGCCACTGCCAAATAACCTTTTTTCTGTTTGAACCCGGTTGCAATAATCGAGTACGAGATTGTGCCTGCGCCGAGCGCTTGCAGGGAAGCAGAGTAAACGCCTTCGCCGGTCTCGGTTGCTTGCACCGGGCTCGCCAAGGTCCCGTCGTATGATGAAAGCGTTATTGAGGCGCCTTCAACTGCCAGCCCGAATTCGTCGCGCACCGCGAAAACCAGTTCCTCCTCGTCCAAGGCAATAATGGATTGTTTTGAAGGCGTCACGATGAGCGCGGGTGGTTTCTCGCTGGTCACGCGCAGGGAAACCTCGTTCCCGAAAATCGCCTGGTTGCCGTCCAAAACCGTTATTGAAATCACTGCGTTCTCCGAAAGGCGTTGGGGCAGGATTTCAAATGAGCCAGCCGCGTGGCCTGACGCGTCAGTTGAAAAGGAATCCGAACCGCCTTCGGTGAAGGATAACGCGTTCGTGACCGGAATTGCTTCAAGTTTGAGGGCGCGGCCCGGGTCCGAGAACACCTCGTAAAACAACTGGATTTTTTCGCCCAACTCCGCTTCAAAGCCGTTGCGTGACGAAGTCAGGCCGGAAAAGAACGCTTTCACGCACACGTTTTCCTCTGGCGAGCACGAGCCCTGAAAGTCGTTGTCAAAGGACGCGGAGAGGCGGGTTGCCGGCGACCCGGTTTCGTCTGCCTCGTCGTCCACCGGGTCGCGCAATACCCCCCTTGAAGTGTGGAACGCGCTGCGTTGGTGCAATGAAACGCCGGTTGAAGGCGCGGCCGTGCGCACCTGCACGAGCAATTCCTTGGAGCCCTCGAAGGAGGAGCCGTAAGTGAATTCCACCCACTTCAAGCCGTTCTCGTCAATGGCCCGTTCCTCTTGTTCTTGTTGCGCTGCAACGCTTATTGATGCGGCGTACTCGCCGTCAACCAAAAGCGCGTAATTTCCCTCATCCTGAAAAGAGTATTCAAACGAGTTGCCGGGGCTGATGGACACCGCTTCAAATTCCCCGTCAATTGAAATCTTTTTTTCCTGCTCAGCTTCGTTTTTGAACAGCGCTTTTCCGCCCTTCAAGAGAATGCTTTCGTAGGGAAGCACTTCAACGTCGGTAACGCTTATGGTAATTGAGCTCGACGCAATTTCCTCCACGGCGGTTTGCTCGTATTCGGAGCCGTAACTCACGCTCGCCCCGGCGGCCGAGAAACCGATTATCACGCTCTCGTCGTCTCCCGCCAAACCAGTTGCCTCGCCAATGCTCACGTACGCAATTGCCTTGGAAAACTCGATTTCAGGCGGCGCCGTGAAAACGTATTTCGCGTTGTAAGTGGTGTAGGGGTCCACGGACACGACTTTATCGCCGTCCAACGAGTACAACCCGCGGAAAATGAGTTGGGGCCCGGCCGCGTCCTCGGAAACCAGTTCAAAAACGTGTTGCTCGCCGGGCGCAACGAGCACCGAGGAAACCTCCAAGTCCTCGTAGCCCTCGGCTTCAACGACGACGCCGGAATAGCCCTCGGTGACCTCCAGGAAACACGCACCCCCAGCGTTGGTGGTGCACGAGTTTCGCGGCCCGTCCTCGGGGTAAAAGGAGACGACCGCACCTGAAACAACTTGGCTTGAGTAATAGTTGCGCACGATTACGTTGGAATTAATTTCCAGCAACGGCAGTTGAACCAACACCTCGGTTTCAACTCCCGCTTCGACCGCGAAGGGCTCGGAGCGCGCCACGTGCGAGCCGTCACTCACCACGGCTACTACCTCCTGCAGGAGTGGAACGCCTTCAAAGAACTGCGTGCCGTCAGCAAGGGTTTCGCGCGCGGTGACGCCCAACGGCTCGTTGTTCCATTCAAGGGTGGCGAGCGCGCCGGACACTTCAAGCCCTTTTGCGTCAATTACGCGGAGGCGAATTGAGCCCGAGTTTTCGTCGGTTGCCTTCTCCAGGACGACGTCAACCTCAAAACCGGTGAGGTCTTGGAACGCGGGCAAATAACCCGGCTTGAAGGCGGCAACCGAGTATTGCTCGTTGCGGGAAACGTTGAATTCCGCGATTCCAAGGAACGGGGTCTCCGAAAGCAATTGTTTTGAGTTAGAGTAAAGCGTTACCGCGGGTCCCGGCACCAAGCGGCCGAATTCGTCGAGCACGCGCACCTTCAACGAGGCGTAGGAGCCAAGCGGCGGCTGCAGCCTCGCATCCATGTTCTTGGTTGCGTCCTTCAACTCGACGATTTTCTCCCAGAGTTCAAATCCTTCGGCGGAAACGATTACGGAAACGTTGGCGCCCTTTACAAACAAAGCGTCCGGAACCGAGCCGTCTTCCGCGGATTCAAAGGAATACTTGACCGCGCCCGTCGCGGGTTCAACGAACTCAATTGTTGCATTGGCCACGCTGGGCGCGTTGATTCCGTCGCCGTCCAAGACGCGCACGCGGAGAACGGCTTGATTGGATTCTGATAATGGGACGAGTTCGAGCGTGACCGGCCCAAAATCGGTTTCACCCACTTCAACTTTGCGGGAAGCCGGCGAGTAGCCGGGCGCGGACGCCTCCAACAGGTATTGCCTGTTCGGCTTGACCTTGAACGAAGCGGAGCCCGCCAACGCATAAGAGTAATCCAGTTGCTCGCTTGAATCGGCGTCCTTCAAGTAAACCGACGCCTCCTTCACCCCCTCCAATTCAACGTAAAGCGTCACCGAATCCGAGAACAACAACTCGCCGGACACCGTGAGCGAAATTGACTCGCCTTGCAGGTCCACTACCTGGAACGCTTCCTCCCCGAAAACGTATTCCGCTGACGAGACGCTTACCGTCGCCTCGCCGATTGGAACGCCTTCAAACGTGGCGCGCCCCCGCGAGTCCGTGACCGCGGAAAAGCGTTGGCCATCAACGCTTTTAACGCCGACTTCAACGCCTTCAAGTGAAACGCCTTCGTCGGACACCGCCTTGATTACGAGTTTGGTTGTGGAGGGGCCGAACAATCCGGGCAACGCAACAAACGCGACCCCGGCAACCAACAGCAAAACGAGGACGAGGAGAACCGGGAGGGCGGGAACGCCGTGCTCCTCCAGAGCGTCGTTGAAGCCGCGGAAAGGCAAACCCTTTTCGTCGCTCCACTCAAGGAAGGATTCCCACGATTCCCCCAAAACCATGAACAGATAATGGCTTAAACGCTTTAAATAATGTTTTAAACTTGTTCAACCAACTCTCTTTTCCGCGGCCGTGGTCTAATGGCATGATTTGCCGCGAACCTTCTTTGGGAAAGAAGGTTCATCAAGAAACCTTTTTTATGCGCGCATTCATGGATTAATGCGCGCGGCCGTGGTCTAATGGCATGATTCGAGCTTCCCAAGGCACCTTTTCCGCCTGACGGCGAAAAGCTGCACCAAAAACGGAAAGAGCTCGCGGCCCGGGTCCGATTCCCGGCGGCCGCATCAAGCAACGGAAAAAACACAACATAAATAATAAGGAAGCAAATAATTTGTTGAAAGGGGGACACACGAAAATGCAGGTGATGGTCGTCGGGGCGGGCGCGATGGGTCGCCACCACGTCCGCGTCCTCAATGAGCTGCAGGAAGTTAAGCGCGTCGTCGTAGTGGAGCCCAGCGAGAAGGCGAGGCACGCCGTGGAGGAGCGCGGCTTCGAAAAAACCTTTTTTTACGGCGACTTGGATGAAGCGCTTTCCTCCGAGAAACCCGATTGCGCTCTGGTCGTGGTTCCCACGCGGTTGCACGCGGAAATAGGGGTCAAGCTCCTTGGAGCCGGGATTCCTTGCCTCATTGAAAAGCCGTTGGCGTCCGACGTCAAGGAGTGCAGGAAACTGATTTCCGCGACGAAGAAAAACAACGTCCTCCTGTCCGTGGGGCACTTGGAGCGATTCAACCCCGCGGTTCAAAAGTTGTTGGATCACTTGGAGATGTTGGGGGACGTGGTTTACGGTTCGGCGCACAGGTACGGCATTCCCTCGGACCGCGTCCTGGACCACACCTTCATTGACCAAGCCGTTCACGACGCCGACTTGTTTTCCTATTTGACGGGTAAGCGGCCCACCCACGTCTGCGCGGTTCACCGAAACGTATCCAAGGGAAAAACGCACGACTTGGGAGCCGCCTTGTTCGAGTACGACGGCTTCGTTGCAAGCGTGGAATCCAACCGCGTCGCCCCCATCAAGACGAGGAAAATGGTTTTGGTTGGGACGCAGGGAATCGCGGAACTCGACTTCACGGACCAAGTGGTGACCATAACGCGCTTGGACGAAATCCCGAAGAAATACCACGAGTACAAGACGTTCAACGAACTCGTTTCGCGTGCGGGCCAGGGAAACGAGTTGAAGCTCTTCGTGCAAAAAGAAGAGCCCTTGAAACTGGAGTTGCAGTCATTCATCTCGCATTGTTCGAACAACACCGCGCCCGTGGTAAGCGGCGAGGACGGGTTGTACGCGGTTGCCGCCGCGCAAGCCGCAATTGAATCCGCGGAAAAAGGGTGCCGGGTGGAAGTGAAGGTCTGAGCATGGAAACTATTTTCTTCAACGACTTCGCTAAACTGGACTTGCGGGTGGCGCTCGTTAAGGAAGTTGAAAAAGTGGAGGGCGCGGACAAGTTATACAAACTCGTCGTGGACCTGGGCGGGGAGGAGCGCACGCTCGCCGCGGGCCTGGCCGAGCATTACGCGCCCGACGAAATAAAAGGCAAGAAAATAGTTGTGGTCGCAAATCTAGCCCCGAGAAACGTGCGCGGAATTGAGAGCAAGGGAATGCTTCTCGCCGCGGAAAAAGACGGAGTCGTCTCCCTCCTAACCGTGGACAAGGACGTTGCCGCAGGCGCCCAAATCCATTGACTCGCTGGTTTTCTTCTTTCCCATCAAAGGATCCCAGCAAACGCTTCGCGTTTGCGGGCACGCGAACCAAAGGTTCGCTTGGTTCTTCTTTTTTCAAAAGAAGAAAGGGTTTGAGTGCGACCGCCGGGAGTTTCAAGCCCTTTCTTTTTTGATGCTAAAGCGTTTCTTTTGGGATGAAACACTTTTCTTTTCCAAAGAAAAGGGTTCTTTGAACCCGGGTTTTGACGTTGGCAACGTCATGTCCTACCAGACTAGACTACAGTCGCAAGTTACCCCAAACCCTGTCAACGTTTTCTTTTAATTAATGTTTTCTTTTATGAAAAGAAAAAATTACTAGGACTACGGTCGCATCCCCGCTCCAAGTTTCTCGGGTTTTCTTTTAATTAATGTTTTCCTTAGCCGGCTTGAATGCATGGCTCGCGGGGCCTGTGCAGTATCACGAACGCCGCGGCTATTAACAATGCGCCTATTGCGGCAACTCCCAGCGACGCGTTGCTCGAGTCCGCAGCCGGCGTTGGCTGCGCGTGTTCAACGGTTAACTCGAAGGGTTGGCGCACGGTTTTTTGCGGGTTGGACAGGGTTATTTCGCCCGTCAAAAAATCTTTTTTGGGGTCGTTGAAAACGAATTGGAGGAGCGTAGAGCCGCCAACGGGTATGCTTACCTGCTTGGTTTGTTGTTGGCCT
The DNA here is from genome assembly GCA_002499405.1 of Candidatus Micrarchaeota archaeon UBA95. Lineage (GTDB taxonomy): Archaea > Micrarchaeota > Micrarchaeia > Norongarragalinales > Norongarragalinaceae > UBA95. Next base: position 19,472 of record DALH01000005.1, read on the forward strand.
TCGAATTCGCAGGAGGCGTTTGCGGAGTAAAGCGTGTTGCCCGAGTTCGCTATTTCCACGGTTATGGCGACCGAGCCGTTTTCGAATCCCGCACTCAACTCGTTTACCAGCGCGGAGGACACGGCGTCCGCGCCGACCTGGCCGCTGCCGGCAATTATTTCGTGAATGCTTGAACCCATTGAGTTGACTTGAATCGAGAAGTTGTAGGCATAACCCTCCTTGAAGGCGTGGGGAAAGACCAAGCGCCACTCCGCAACCTGTTTTCCTTTGGGCGGAAGGTAAACGAGTTTGTCCGTGCTTTCAACGAGTTTGACTGCGAGTTCGGGGGGTTCGGTTGGAACCACGATGGACAGGGGCGCAGCCAAGTAGTCCTTGGAAAGGGATTGCACGAGGACTCGCGCGTCCACGACGGCGCCAGGGCCCGCTTCTTCGGGAAGCGAGTAAAAAGAGTATTCGTAGGGCAGGTTGAAGGATTGCTCGTTGTTCAACTCGATTTCGGGAGCCAAAACCTGGACCTCCACGCCCTCCGTGACTTCCTGCGCGATGTCCGCTTGGTCCTGGCCGTGCGCGAACTTGAGGTGGGTTGCGTCCAGCAATCCGAGTTCGTTGAAGGTCGGGTCGGCCGGAACCCATTCACCTTCAAAAGCGAATTCCACCCACGCGTGGGCGCCCCATGACTCGCCGGAGTGAACAAATCCGGCGACGAAGCGCGCTGGAACGTTCAGCGAGCGCGCGAAGGCAATCAAGAGGTGTGATTCCTCGTCGCAGGTTCCGCGCAGGTCCGCGAACGCTTCTGAGGAAGTGCACTGGCGCTGGCCATACGACTCGTCGTAGGCAACGTTGTTGTGCACCCATTCGGTTAACAAAACCATTTTCTGGAAATCGTTTTCCGCGCCTTCAGTGATTTGGCGGGCTTTGACCCCGATTTCGGGCGTGAGTTCGACGAACACGGTTTCTTCCAGGAAGTTTCCCGCATCCCCCGCTTGTTCCAAGCCGTTCGCGTAATTTATCGCCGCCGTGCCCTGCACCGTGATGCGGCGCTTGGTTACCCCCGCCAGGTGAAAGGTTATGCGGGAGTTGCCGTAGGAATCGGTTTCCCGGGTAAACTCGTCGGCCGAGGAAAAGGAAACGACTTGAAAGGAGTAGTTCTTGAAGCCGAACGTCTTCAAGGTGAAGGGGGGCTCGCCTTCCAGAACCCACGCCAACTCAAACGAGAGTTGCGTTGAGCCGGCTTCCTTCGGGTTTATCTCGGCGGCGAAGAGGGGAACGGAAAACAACAAGGCGAGCAGCAGCCAGCGCATTAGAATCCAACGCCGGAAACAAATAAAAACGGAGTGCCGCAGGTGAGATTTGAACTCACGATCTATCGGTCTTCAGCCGATC
>DALH01000005.1:20909-26442 GCA_002499405.1 Candidatus Micrarchaeota archaeon UBA95
CGATCTATCGGTCTTCAGCCGATCGCTCTCCCAGGCTAAGCTACTGCGGCGCAAGACAATTAATTGGCTTTACTCGTTTAAAATATGTTTTCTTCACGCGGGTTGGGCAACGCTTACCACGTCCCCCGTGGAGTTCACGGTGACCCACAAGTCGCACACCGTCTCGGATTCAATCAAGCAATTCGTTATGACGAGGGCGAACACCTCGCCGTTGGAAGCGTAATAACTCACCAAGGCAATTGACTGGTTTTCAAAACCGTTCTCAAACAAGTAATCGGCTACGACAACGCTTATTCCTCCTGCGTCTGGAATGGTTTCCGGCAATTCAACGCATTCCTGCGTTTCCGAATCACAAACGCTTTCATCCCCGCAACCGCAATCCGAGCAGCACTCCTCGCCTTCCCTGCACGCGCCGTCCCCGCACTTCAAGAACGGCTCGCATGAACCCCACTCCTCGCGGCAATAATCGCCTTCGCCGCACTGGCAGTCGCCTGGGCACGAAGCGCAGTTCTCGGGTTGCACGCAGTAGCCGTCGCCGCACGAAGCCGAGCCGGCAAACCATTCGGCAACCGCTTCCTCGTTGAAAGCCGTTTCTGGGTCGTCCGTGGGCTTCGGGCCCGCTTCAAGTGAAGGCGTTGGCGCTTCCGCTTCCACGCAGACGCTTGCCGGTTCTTCTTCCAATGCTTTCGCGTTGCAGGTTGAAGGCGAGCAATTGATTTGCGCTGCGCGGTAAAACCCGTCAACGCACTCGTCAAAATAGTAAACGTTTTCGTCGCAGTAACCTTCAAGGAAGTCGCCTTCGCTGCAGGCAACCGCGTTGCTTCCCTCTGCTGGCGGGTTATGCGAGTAGTAAAAGAGCGCGGCGAGCGCGACGAACGCAATCACCCACAACCACTTGCTCACGGCGTCAACCTCGTGTTCGGCATCCCGAGTATGCGCATGTTTGCCTCGGTCCAAAGGTTTTTCGCGGCGTCTTCCATAAACCCGGTGCAGTCGGCCGCGCTCGTGACCGCGGCGCAGTCGCCGGCGCTGCTGCCGGTCCCGGCAACGTTGCCGGGGTGAACCGCGTTGAATGCTTCACCCACGCTAACCCCCTTTTCCTTGGCGTAAGCGAGTTTTTCGGCGAACAACGCGTTGTAATAATAGTCCCCGTCGGGGCCGCTGATGGAGCTGACCAGCCCGACGTGCGTGAATCCAACGAGCGTGACCGTTCCCTCCCTCAGGAAGGCGCGCGCAAGGCTTTTGTCGTAAAGCGATTGCCTGCCGAGGTTCTCGTATGTCTTGATTTCCTTCAACGCGTTTCCGCCGCGGTCCAAGTCAAGGGAAGTGCCGAAGCACGCGCCGGACAGGACGGCTCGCGGAGCCGAAGCCAGACCGGCAAGCGAGGTGTACCTCAACGCCAGTATCGAGTTCTGGGTGTCACTTATCTTGATAACCGAATCGGAGTAACTTAAAGGGTTGCCCTTGTCTGTCCCCGTCAATTCGCGGCCGTTCCCGTGCAACACGAATACGGCGGGTTTGCCGGACGCGAGGGCTGCAAGCAACTCGCCCTTTTTTTCGCAGAAACCGGCGTCCCCGCTTCCATAGCCTACGCAGTACGCGGGAGCTATCTTGAAGGAGTAGCTTGACGGCTCGGATTCAAAGAACGCGCGGTAAAAGGATTCGGCGAAGCCGTTCAAGTGACAATTGGAGTCACTGGTCGTGCCACACTTGTCGGCGACGAACAGGTTGCCGGCGAACGAAACGGTTTGTTGTCCCGCCGCAATTGCTTCAAGCATTTTCCCGCTTCCCCCAATCACGGGGTCGAACGGGACGCGGCCGATTACCAGAAAGTTTTCGGCGGCAGAGAAATCATTTGAGTTGAGGGCGGCAAGCCAGTCCGCGTCAAACGCCTTGTCCGATGGAACCTCCTTGAAGTCCCAGGATTCGTCTTCAGCATAATTCAATTCCTTGAATGACTGGATTACGCCGCCCTCGCCGAAGAACTTGACGGGGTAAGCGGGAACGATTCCTTGGGAACCCTCCACGTCTGCCTCATCCCCGATTATTACCAGCTGTTTCACGCCGCCGCCGAAAACATTACGCTTCAAGTACATCACGCAGCCGCCGATTTCTTCAGGCGACGCATCCGCACCCAACGCGCACGAAGAAGGCGCGGATTCCTTGTCGCCGAAGGAACTCAACGAATAACCTGAAGAATAGTCCACGAGCTTGACTTTTTCGGCCGTGTTCTTCGCGTACGACTTGACGGCGCGCTTCACGTCCGCGTTCTGCGACAACCCGTTGACGAGGAAAACCGTGTCCACGCCCGTGCAGGCGAGGGGGACGCGAACCCATAATTCAAGGGACTCGCGGGTTGCTGGAACGAATTTGATTGTGAGGTCGGGGTAGCACGCAATGCACGCCGGCGAATAGGTAATCCAAATTTCGTCGCCTTTCCCGGTTACTTCAAAACACTTTTCGTTTGCCACGGTCGGGTTCGGCGTTTTTTCAATGAGGCATTCAAAGGGGTTGGAGCCGCAGTCGTCCTTCACGAGGATTGTGGTGGGTTCATCGCGCAGCAGGGTTTCCTCTCGGATTCCAGCATCTTCGCCGAGCGCGGTTCCCGTCAAGTCAATCAATTCCTTCAAGTTGAAAGTCGTGTAGTAGTCGCCGTCCGCCGTGAACTGCGAGTAATCCATTTCGTTTTCAAACAGGCAAATGGTTTTGTCGTCGTGTTCGTCGCAGGAAAACGATTGGAGGGCGTGCAACGAGGCGGCCAGCAAAAAGAGTGCGAGAAACGCTTTTTTCATATGCTTAATTGGTTGATTTCAATAAGTAAAAAGGTTTTGCCGGGGGGCACTCGATTAATTCGACAGATCAGTTGCAGGAGAATGAGGAGCCGAGTGGACCCGCGGAGAATCGAACTCCGTGTCTCTTCCGTGTAAAGGAAGCATCTTACCAACCGACTCCGGGTCCTCTAGGAAGGTTTTGGGCTGCTACTCGTTTTAATCGTATTGTTTTTAAATCGCGGCTGGTTACTGGTTAACGGGTGAGATCGTGCACAGGGTTTTCTGGTTCAAAGTCGGCGGGAAGAGGATGCACCTGCTCAAGTTGGCGGGCGCCTTCTTCGTGTTGGCTTCGGTGTTGAAGGTCGCGGAAGCGGCTTACGACATTTTCGTGGTGGTCAACAAGGCGAACATGGCGGGCATGCGGCCCGAACTCATTTCGTCGTTGTTCGGTTGGGGAATCGGGGCTCCCTACAATTTCAGTGGCGAAGACGTGCTCGGCGTGTTGCTGGGACCGGTGGCGTCGTTCCTGTTCTGGCTCGGCATCGCATTGGTGGCGTTGATGGTTTACCAGTCCGGCAAACTCGTGTTCCCCGTGGAAGAATACGAGCAGAAAATGAGTGCACACCACCGCAAACTCATTGAAACAGCCATCAGGAAAATCAAGAAAAAGCGTTGAGGGGCACAAAACCCTTTTATACCTTTTTCAACCCAAATCATAGAGTCAATTCATAAGTTGGAATTGTTTAGTTTTAGGTGAATCAATGAGTTATGGCAACCCTTAGATCAGCAAGAACGTGCCGCACTCCGCGCGGCCAGCCGTGGACCCGCACGTCGCGCAGCAAGCCCCGAAAGAGTTACGTCAAGGGCGTGCCCCACTGCCGCATCCGCCAGTTCAACATGGGCAAGAACAAGCGTTTTGAAGTGGAGTTGGAACTCGTCTCGCAATACGACGTCCTTGTCCGCGACAACGCAATCGAGTCCGCGCGCATGGCCTCCAACAAGTACTTGGAGAGGCACCTGGAACACAACTATTTTTTGCAGGTCGCAAAATACCCGCACCACGTGCTCCGCGAGCACGCCGCGCTCGGAGTTGCCGGCTCGGACCGTATTTCAAAGGGGATGAAGGGCGCTTTCGGCAAGCCCAAGGGCCGCATGGCGCTGGTTGAAAAGGGGGGAACATTGTTCCGCGTCCGCTGCGAGGAATCCGCCGTGAAAGTGGCGAAGGACGCGTTGAAGCGCGCGAAACTCAAGATTCCCGGAAAACACGATGTCACGGTTCGCGACATCCGCGACGAAGCCTACAACCTGTCGCGGCCTCTGGACATCGCGGCCATCGAGGACGTGAAGGTCGAAGAAGAGAAGCCCGTTGAAGAGGAAGTGGTTGAAGGCGAAGCGAAGGCCGAGGGCGAGGAGAAGGTCGAAGAAAAGGAAGGCGAAGGCAAGGAAGAGGAACCTGAAGCCAAGGGCAAGCCCGGGGAAGAAAAAAAGGAAAAGAAGAAGTGAGTCCTCCGGCTGAAAATCATTTCTTGAATTCTTGTCGCAGGTAAGCCAGAAGTTTTTCCTCAAATTGTTTTGACTGTTTTTTGGCTTCCTCTTTGCCGTGGTCGCATTCAATTTCAAGTTCGCCGAAAGCGTTGCGTTTGAACCATAACCGCGACGAACCGAACTGGAGTTCGGCGCGCCCGTAATTCCGGAGAGATGCCTTCAGGCGGTCTTCGGTGAGGGACCAGGAACCTTGTTCTCCGCCGAAGTGTTCGCACCAGAGACCAGTTATCTTATCCCAGTGCTTTTGTTCCACCTTGTTTGCGAATTCCTCCGTGCTTATTCCCGTCTTCACTTCATCACATCTTTTCGGGGCACTCTATTCCCAGCAGGTTCAACCCGTTTTCCAGAACCGTGCGCGTTGCCTTGACGAGAGTCAAGCGTTTTTGCTTGTGCGGCTCGTCGTTGAGCACGGAGTGCTTGGAGTAAAACGAGGTGAATGCGTTTGCCAGGTCCAGGAGGTAGTCGCACAACTCGTGGGGGCGCATTGAATCCGAGGCGTGTTGCACGGTGCGCGAAAACAACGCGATTTTCGCGGCCAACGCGCATTCCTCTTCGTTGAATTCTCCTTGAACGGTTCCAAAGGAACCGCCCTTTTCAAGGATGCTTGAACAGCGGACCGCGGCGTATTGCAGGAAGGCGCCGGTGTAGCCCTCGAACCGCGTGGCTTCCTCGGGGTTGAACGTGATGTTTTTTTCGGGGGACACGCGGAGGACGGCGAACTTGGTTGCGCCCACGCCCACGATTTTAGCTACCTCTTTTTTCTGGTCCTGGTTGAGCCGCTCGTTGTCTTTCACGCGTTCCCCGGCGGAAGCAATTGCCGCGTCAAGGGTTTCCTTCAAGCCGAGGACCCGCCCCTCGCGCGTGGACAGTTTGCCTTCAGGTAGGAAAATCAGGCCGAAGCCGAGGTGTTTGAGTTCGTCGGCGTAGGGGCGACCCATCAGTTCAAGAATTTTGAAGACCTGGCGGAAGTGGTTGTTTTGTTCGGATGCGGTCACGTACAACGCTTCGTCGAATTCGTGTTCCTTGAACCGGCGGTCGGCCAGCGCCAAGTCGCGCGTGGAGTAAAGCGTTGTCCCGTTGGAACGCAACAGGACGAGGTTGGGCAACCCGTGTTTTTCCAGGGCAACCACCACTTCGCCGCCCTCGTCCGTGAAGGCAACGTTTTTTCGGAGCGCTTCTTCAACGCATTTCTTGGCGGCGGGGATGAGGTCCGAGTC
>DALH01000008.1 GCA_002499405.1 Candidatus Micrarchaeota archaeon UBA95
TTCAGTCGGGGGAGGAGGTCATTCCGAAACGCATTGCCGGCTTGTAAAGTGAGTCCCTGAAACGCGTCCATTGATCCATATCCTTACCATTAAACTACTGTTTTTTTTTACTTAAAAAAACGTTTGTTGCGCAGGATTTCATCCATGTCACCGAACGCCGACAGGATGAAACCCGCGCCCAAAACCCCTCCTGCGCCCACCAACAGGTCCAGGCCGGCGTTGGACTGCTTGTCCAGGAAGCGCCTGATTTTTTCGTGTTCGGAGAGTGCGGCGCACTCGCGCCGCCAAGCCGCCTCGTAATCGTTTCTCCCGACGAGGCGCGCGCACCTCGCCCCAAAAACGAGGCCGCCTCCAGTCGTGGCCTTGACCTGCCCCGCCGCGTCCCCCACCAGCCAGACCCCGCGTTTACGGGTTTTTGGCCGGCGCGCACGCGGAATCAACGCGTGAAACTCGCGTTTCGCCTTGCCGGCTCCCGCCTTTTTCAGGAAACGCGCCTTTGATTCGCGTACTTTGGAGAAATCCGTTGAACCGAATCCCACGCGCGCGGTTTTACCGTCAACGGGCACGACCCAGCCGAAGAAGTCGGGAAAGAGTTCGGCGTCCAGGAGCACGTGCACGCACCCGTCGTTTTCAAGGGCGCACTCGCGCTCAAAACATGAAACGAATTTTTTTATTGGCGGGAATCCGGCGAGTCGCGCCACCGTGGAAAGAGCGCCGTCCGCCCCCACGATTTTGCCTGGGGGCAGGCGCTTGACGCGCTTGTTGAAAACGAATTGCGCTCCTTCGGCTTCGGCTTCGCGAAAGCATTCCTTGTCGAACGCCTGCCTGTCAATTACCTTGGCAACGTTTTTCCTGCGCACGCGGAACGAGCAGTTGGGCGAGTGAATCACGGCTTCGCTTATCGTGTTCAACACGCAGTCCCCGAAGTCAACCCCCGTTTGCTTCAAGCCGCGCGTTGAAACTATTCCAGTGCACTTCCCGGCCTTTCCGGGAAACGGGTCCTCCTCCAAAACGCGCACCTTGAAGCCGCGGCGCGCCAGGTGTTTTGCGGCGAGGCACCCGATTGCGCTGGCGCCGACCACGGCGTAGTCGTGCATAAGGTTTAATTGTTTGGGGGAATTAAACGGGTTATGATTCAGGCGGTAATCGGGTTCGCCTTGTTTTTTTTGACTGGTTACGCCGCGTCAATTGCTTTCTTCAAGGAGGCGGACGCGGCGCAGCGAATCGCTTATTCCCTGTTCCTCGCGTTGGCCGTGCCGGCTGCAGTGCTCGCCTTCCTCAACATTTTCCTGGGCGTGCCGTTCACGACGTTCAACGTTTACGTCGTGTTCGGGTTGCTCGCCGTTGCTTGTTTTGCTTGGTCTTGGCGGCGCTGATTTTCTTCCTTAACGAGAACAATGACGCCCACATCCTCAACGCGGTCTTAACGAGGCCCTCGGCTTGGGGCACGCCTCCCGCGACCTCCCGCCACTCAATCGGCAACTCCTTGATTGAAAGCCCGGCTTTTTTCGCGCGGTAAAGGATTTCAACATCCCACACGAAACCCGTTTCCACGCACTCATCCAAAAGCGGTTCAATGGTTTTCTTGTCGAACAACTTGAAGCCGCACTGCGTGTCGGAGACGTTCAACCCGAACAAGAGGCGCGCCAAAAAGTTGAACGTCTTGCCCGCGATTAAGCGGTGCAATTTGATGTTCGTCTTTGATTTTGCGTTGTAACGCGTTCCGACCACGACGTCCGCCTTTTCCCTGGTTATTTTTGGAATCTGCGAAGGCGGAGTGGCTGCGTCGGCGTCGTAGAGCAAAACGAAACGCGTTTTTGAGGCGCGAATGCCGTGCATTACGGCGCCGCCCTTGCCCTGCCTTTGCTTGAAGTGGATGACGCGCGCGCCTTTTCGCCGCGCGATTTTCGCGGTGGAGTCGGAGCCGTCGTCCACGACGACCACGCCGTAATTCTTTAACGCGTCCAGGGTTTTGCTTATGCGTTTTTCCTCGTTGTGGGTAGGAATTAAAACCGTGAACTTCATGGTTTATTCAACGCTTTCAATTGTTTTAAGCGGATGTGTTTTGAATGGTCAAGGCGATTCTTCTTGCCGGGGGTTATGCAACGCGCCTGCAGCCGCTGTCCCTGCGCCTGCCCAAAGTGCTTTTGCCGGTTGCGGGCAAGCCGGTCATTGCGTACGCCCTTGAGTTGTTGCGCGAGGCGGGCGTGACCGACTTAATCGTCTCGTTGAACGAGCAGCAGAAGGTAATTCAGGAAACGCTTGGGGACGGCTCGGCTTACGGCGTGAAAATAGATTATGTGTTTGAGGCGTCTTCCAACAACGAGGACAAGCTGGGCGCAATCGGGGCGATACTCAACTCGGTCCAGAAAGCAGGCGTTTGTGGGGACTCCCTGGTCTTGGGCACGGACAACTTCGTGCAGGGTCTTGACTTGAAGGCGTTCCGAAACCAGCACGAGTCGTCCAAGGCGGGCGCGTCAATTGCCTTGTTCCAATTGTCGAACAAGAGCGACGTGGAGCACTTCGGCGTAGCCAAACTTGAAGGAAAACGAATCACTGCTTTCCAGGAAAAGCCGCGCGTGGAGGAAGCGGTTTCAACTCTGGCATCCACCGCCGTCTACTACCTTTCAAAGCACGCGTTGTGCGACTTGTTGCCCGAATACGTTGCCGGGCAAAAGGCGGCGGGGGAGCGCGCGGACCGCCTCGGTGACTTCTGGAAGTGGTTGCTGGACAAGACGCGGGTTGAGGGCTTCGTGTTTCAAGGCGTCTGGGGCGACATCGGCACCCCGGCCACCTACCTGGACACGAACCGCCTCGCCATGAACTCCCTGGTTAAGGGCGAACTCGTGAACGCGCCCGGCACCTTCTCGCAGGGCGACGTCGTCTGCGGCAAGGGCGTAGTGATTGAGAGGGGCGCGGTAATCAAGGGCCCCGCCATACTGGAGGACGGCTGCGTCATAGGCGCCAACTCCGTGATAGGGCCTTACGCGCACTTGGAGAAGAAGGCGCGCGTTGGAAGCGACTGCGTTATCAGGGACTCCATCCTGTTCGAGGACTCGTCGGTGGGTGACTCCTGCCACTTGACTGGCTCGCTCATAGACAAGGGTGCGACTGTTGGCGGGAATTCGCGCTTGGACTACAACTCCATCATCGGCGAGGAATGCGTGCTCGGCGAGCGCTCCCGCGTATTGGCGGACTCACGAATTTGGCCGCGCCTCCGCTTGAGCAAGGAGAGCGTGCTGGAAGGAGCAGTCAGTTCAACTTAGCAAGTCGAGTTCGTCGTCGCTGACGTTGAATCCTTCCTCGCCAAGCCACTTGCTCAACTCGTCCTCCAACTCGCTTAATTCCTCGCCGCCGATTTCGTCCAAGTCGCCGAGTTCGCCTGCATCCAATGCGTCAATGGTTGGAGTAACCTGCGTGGTGGGCGTTGGAGCCGCCTCGCTCGGGGCTTGTTGAACGCACCCGAAGAGAAACACAGCCAAAAACAACGCTATTGCGAAGCGTTTCATCCGGTTTCAGCCTCGGTTACCACGCTGGGAACGCTGACCGCCTGCACGGCGAATGCGGGGGAGCCGTTGTTGATTATGCGTTGGGAAATGGCTTTGGCTTGCGCCACGGCGTTGCTGACGCGTTTCGCATTCATCCATTTGTTGCTCAAAGTGTTTTCCGCGCCGATGGCGGCAGCGTTCTCCTTTGTGTAGTTAATTGCCTGGTTCAAGGCAGTGACGTCAAAACCTTTTTCCTGGAGGCGGTCGCGCACGCGTTCAAGGGTTTGAACCGCGTTTTCGGCGCGCACCGCCAACTCGTTCACCTTCTCCGCCAGCAGGTGTTTGGCTGCTTCGCGCCTGAATTCCTTCCAAGCGGAGTTGAGCTCGTTCAAGGTTTCCCGCCTCTCGGCAGTGGTTGAGGCGTTCAAGAACTCTTCATAGCCCTGCGTGAGAATTTCGCGGATTTCGTTACACAACTCGGCCGGCACGCCGCGCGCTTCAACGTCGTCCACAACGTCCAAGTGTTTTTGCAAGCTGTAACGCAGCCAGTTGAGCCATCGCTCCTTCAAGTCAAGCAAACACGACTCCTTGTCTTCTTGCGCGTTGCACGACCTGACCAACACGCCAACGTTGCTAATGTTCAGGCGTTCCTTTAAACAGGTGGCATTGGAACAGTTCATGACCGCCTTGTATCCTGCCGCGTTCTTGACGCACGCGCCGTTGGCGGATTTGATGCAGGGCACGGCAAGCGCGCGGGCAGCGGCCGTTATTTTTTTTACTTCGGCGGGGTTCGTGATCGCGGTTGCTTGTTGAATCGCGGTCCCGGCGGGAAATGAAACGTCCACCGTTGCAACGGCTTCCCCGGATTCAACCCGTATGTCCAATAAGGTGAGGTTTCCTCCGTTGCCAAAGGAAAACGATTCCCCTTCGTTTAAAGAGTAGTCCGCGTACTCGTCTCCCTTGAAGTAGAGCGTGAATTCCCCTTGCAGGCGGGTTTCCTGTCCGTATCCGTGACCGGTTCCGCCAAAGAACTCTATTGCGTAGTCGCCGGCCTTCACGCGGTCGCCGGCCTTCAGCACGTATTGCCCGTCTCCCTCCAAATTCGTCGCCGCAACGAATGCCACGGGCAACGCGGCCAACAATATCGCAGCCAAGCCGAAATACTTTATGATTCGGTCCATTCCTTTTGCCTCCGCCACCACCAGCCTCAGCGAACGCGGCTGTTTGCCCGCGCCGCCCCCGGCTTTTTGTGACGCAATTCTTTCGCAAAAGTTTATTTAAAAAAACTCTTTCGTGTTTTCCAACGCGCAAAGGTTCAAGGCGCCTCCTTTTCGCAAACAAAGCTTCAAGCGCCCCAATTGAGCGTTTTTTTAAGGTGGTTCTGCGTAATCGTTTTCATGCGCCTCGCGTTCGCGTTCTTGTTTTCCGCCTTGGTTTCAGCCGCCGTGATTCACGGCACGGTTTACGATTCCTCGCTGGAGGCATTGGATAAGGCGGTCGTGAGCGTGAACTCAACTCCCGAACAACGCCTTGTTGCCGTCAATGGCTCTTACTCTTTTGAGTTGGCGCCCGGCTATTACGGGGTGACCGCGTCCTACTTGTTTAACGGCTCCGCCTACTCCTCAAGCCACGCGGTGCGCATAAGCGGTGAAGGCGATTACTCCGTTGACCTCATAATATTCTCTTTTTCCCTGCCCGAATTTGATACTTCTTTTGAGGAGGGGCTGCTTGGAGCGGACTCGTTGGACGACGATTACCCCTCAACGCCTGCCACTCCAGACGATTACCTCCCAGTTTTCCTGGGCGTTGCCTTCGTTGTTGGAGCGGCCCTCGCAATTTATTACTCGCGCAAGCCGCGTCCCCCTAAAACCGCGAAAAAGGCGAAACCCGCAGGGCAAGGGAAAACAAGGCAGGCCTTCGTAAAACCGAAAGGGTTTTACCCCTCCAAGTCGCAGCGTCAAATCCTGGACGCACTCAAGAACTCGGAGGGCTTCACGACCCAGAAAAAACTGCGCAAGGATTTAAGTCATTTGTCCGAGGCGCGCGTGAGCATGGACCTCACCGAACTGGAGGAGCACGGATTCGTCAAGAGGTTCAGGCGCGGGCGGGGAAACAAGGTTAAGCTGCTTTCTTAATCTTCACGCTTCCCGAAGCGCGTTTTTGTTGTACCAGCGTGTGCAGTTGCGTTATGCTGTTCATGGCTTGGCTGACGAGTTTTTGGTCTACTTTTTTTCGTGAGCGTATGTCGTCCAAACGCCTGGCACTATTGGAGAGAGCGGTCAACGCCTTTTTCGTTCTGATGTTTGGAAAACCTTCTTTTTCGAATTGCTTGAATGCGTCAACGGCGTTTTTGAGTTCGCCCAGCTCTTTCATCGTTATTTTTTCGGGGTTGAATTTGAATTCGCCGTTTTCCGAATGAGTTACTGCTTGGGACATCACCCTGTGCACGTTTAATCTTGCCTCGCAGAATTCTTTTTTCCAGTTAACCGCTTTTTCTTCAAACTCCATTTTTCATCACTCAAAGTAGAGGGCGGGCTTGAACGGCATGGCGCGCGACGCCTTTTCGTTCGAGCTCTCCTCCTCTGATTCTATTCGGATTTCAACGTTTAACTCCTTTTCCAGGAACGCCTTGGCGTGTTCCAGGTGTTGTTTTTCGTTGACGAGCACCGCGTCCTTCAACGCGTAAAAGTCCTTTGAAGCGTAATCCAGCAGCGCGCCGCTCAACCCGCTTTCCTCCGGCTTTTCGGCTTTGAGGCCTTGTTTCAAGGCCACGTTTTTTTCCTTGGATGCGAGTATCACCGTGAGTTTTGCGGGCTTCTTTTTGAGGCGCTGCCTGATGCGGCGCGAGTCCTCTAACGCGTTCATGACGAAGTCCTCGCCCGCCTCGGCCTCGCGGTCAATGAGGGATTCGTCAACTGCGGGCCAGTCAGCCAGGCTCGCGAAGCCGCCCCAGCCAAAGCCCGCCCACAATTCCTCGCACAGGTGCGGGGTTACGGGCGTCATCAGGCGCAGCCACTTCTTCAAGGCGTGTTCGCCGACGAAGCGCACCTCCCCCGCAGTGGCGCGCCTCTTCAAGTGGTCGAACACGTTGAGCGTCTTGTAGAACGCGGCCTGGACGTATTCGCGTAACTGCAATGCCTCCAGGGCGGCGTCCGCTTCCCTCAACTGGGATTCAAATTTGCTTACCGCCCACTTGGAGAGCGGCGTCTCCATCGCGTCCGCGTCTTCGCGGGCGAATTCCTCGCACAATGAAACGAATTTGTTCAAGCTCTTGCGCGCGGCAAGCATCTCCTTCTCGCGGAAGTCCAGCGTGCTCCCGAAGTCGGCGGCGCCGGCAACGTAGACGCGGAACAAGTCGGCTCCGAACTCCTTCCCGATTTTGTTTAACAGGATTACGTTGCCCTTGCTCTTGCTCATCTTCGCGCCCTCGCTGATGAGCATCTCGTTCAAGGAAATGCCTTTGGGCCAGTGGCGTTCCTCGAAGATTGCGGTGTGCGCGAAAACGAAGAAACTCAGGTGGTTCGCTATGTGCGCGACGCCCGTGTGCCTCAAGTCGTTGGGGTACCAGTAAAGGAATTCCTCGCGCACGGCGGCCGCCGCTCCGCTCCCCTTTCCCTTGCCGAGGAGTGCGTGGTCAAAGAATTCTTCGGTGAGGTCTTCTGGTTTCAAGCCGAGTTCGCGGATTTTCTTTATGACCGTGTAAAACGCCATGTAAATCGTTGAATCGCTTAGCGACTCGATTATCCATTCGCGGTTGAATGGCAGTTTCGTGCCCAGGCCGCGTTTGCGCGCGCAGGGCCTCTTGTCCAGCCACTCCAGGACGTCATAGAATTGTTTCCGGTATTGCTGGGGGTGGATGAGCATTTTGTCAAGGCATTTGCGCGATTTTTCCTTCCAGCCGGGCGAGTTATAGTCGATGAACCACTGGTCGTCGAGCACGGCGGCAACCACTTTTCCGCCACAACGGCATTCCGCGTGCCTGTTCGTCTCGTAGAACGCGTCGGCCCTCCCTTTTTCCTTGAGCCACGCGGCGACTTCGTCCTTGGCTTCCGTCACCTTCAGTCCGGCGAACTCTGGGACCACGCCCTTCATCACGCCGTTGTAATACTCGGCTTTGTATAATTCGTTGGTTGCTTTTTCCAGCTTGCTTTTCTCCTTGAGGTTCGCAATCTTCATGCGTTCAGCCACGTCCTTGGCCGGGTAATCGCCGTAGCCGTCCAGCGAAATCAGGCTGACCATCTTGATTTTGTCAACGAGGGGCTTCCACTTGGCGTCCTTGGCCAGCTCCTGCAGCGCCACGTAGTCGTAGGGTGCGTGGGCCGGCACGGAGTGTACGAAGCCGGACGCGTTGTCGGCGTCCACGAATTCCGCGGGGAGAATCGGTATTTCCTTCCCGAGCGGGTCAACGCACTTTTTTCCTGCGAAGAACCCGCCTTTCTCCTTTTGTTCCACGGCGTGTTTCCTTCCCTGCAAGGACAGTTTTTCCGCGGCTTGCTTGGAAACCCACCATTTTTCACCGTTTTCAAAACGGATTTTGACGTAGTCGGCTTCCGGGTTCACGAACTCGTTGGTTATGCCGAAAACGGTTTCGGGCCGGAGGGTGCAGGAAACGATGAAGGCGTCGCCGAAAACGAATTTGACTGCGGTGAACTCCATCAAGTCAACGGGGTTCGTGTCCCCGTCCTTGATGTCGTCCTCGCCCACGGCGTTAGCGCAACGCGGGCAATACAATAACGGGTAAGCCGCCTGCTTGAGGTAGCCCTTTTCCTTGTACTTCTTGAACTGCCACTCAACGAACTTGTTGTATTCGGGGTCGCCCGTGGTGAACTGGCGGCTCAAGTCAAGGGAGAAGCCGATGGATTTGAAGTCCTGCACGAGCTTGTCCGAAAAATAGTTGACGAGGTTCCACGGCTCCTTGAACGAGTCAACGATTTCGTTGACTTGCCCCGCGTCTTCCTCGTAGTAACCCACGTATTCGCGGTAAAGGTTTGTTGTTGCCTCGTCGTTCGCGGCGATTTTCGCGCTCACGGCTAGCACGGGCGTGCCCGTTATGTGGAACGCCATGGGCCACAAGACGTTGAACCCCTTCATGCGCTTGTAGCGCGCGATTACGTCTCCCCCGACGTAGGTGCGGCCGTGGCCGACGTGCAGGCAGCCGGACACGTAGGGGTAGGGAACCGTGAAAAACCATTTCTCCTTGTCTGCGTCAATTGACGGCTCGAACACTTTTTCGTCAAACCACTTGTCCTGCCACTTTTTCTCGATTGAAGCGAAGTCGTAGTCCATAGCCCTAATACTATGCCGTTACCAAAATTTAAATTGTTGGAAACGCAGGAAACGGTTTTGGTACTCGTTTTACGCCGGGGACGAGATTTGAACTCGCACGGGTCGAAGACCCACCAGATTACTCTAGAGCCCTTTCTTTCCTCAATGCTTCTTTTCTTTCATTAAAGTTTCTTTTCTTGCAAGAAAAGAAAGTTTACTCGAGTCTGGCGCGTTACCTGGTTCCGCCACCCCGGCTTAACTCAATTGTTTTAACCGAGTCGTTTCTTATTGGTTTTGGGAGCGACGTGAGAAAGGATTTGTTGAGGTTTGAAGCGCGGCAGATGGAGAGCGACAGGAAGATACTCCAGTTCAAGTTGGGGCGCGTTGCCGAAGAACTTGAAGAATTGCGGAACCACCCGGAACGCCTTGAGATGAAGAGCATTGAGCGCAACATTGAGGATTTGGAGGGCAGGCAGCGGGTTCTGGTTGAAGCAGCTTATCATTTGGATAGGGCAAACCTGCTTCGCTCGGTTCGCGAGGGATTCAAGCAAAAAGGGGTCAAGCCGCCCAAAGGCATCAAGTTGAGTCAGGAACAACGAGACATATTTTTGCGGATGATTGGGGAACGAAAATAAATTATCTGTTTCTCGGCGGCCGTTCGTTGCGGTTGCTTGGGGGCCTGCGTGGTCCGCTCCTCGGCGGGCCCATCCTCGTTCTCGGTCCGCCTTGCCCGCGCCGCGGACCCGTATTTCTGCTTCTCGGGCCT
>DALH01000036.1:0-5241 GCA_002499405.1 Candidatus Micrarchaeota archaeon UBA95
CGTCCAAAGAGTTCACGAAAACCTTTTGGTTGACTTCCGTGTCGTGCCTCCCGTCCTTGTCCACCACGGACAACTCCGCGTTCACCGAGGCAAACCCCTCGCGCAGGGGCGCCATCAACACCTTGCAACGCACTGAATCGCCTTCCTTTAACGCGCCCGCGTCAAACGAGAAACCCGTGTCGCCGGCGTGCACCGCGTAGTCACCGCAATCCGCCACAATGGCCTTGATGGTTTGGCCGTCCATTGACACGGAGACGTGGTTCTCGTCGCGGTTGCGCTTCGCCACGAACTCCATTTCCCCTGCCAGAAGCGAGTGCGGGCAATTGTCGTTGAACGAGCCGTCTTCCCTGAAGCAGTTGAACACCTCGTACGCCTCGTAGTGGGTGGTAGAATTCTGTTTCACCGGGGTTCCGTTCAAGTCCTCTTGTTGAAGCGAAACCATTACGATTCCGTAATCAGTTGCCGCGAACCCCTGGTCCGTTATGCGGAACGGCGAGTAATGCGTTGAGGCCGCAGCGCCGTAAAACTCTGCTGCCAAATCCAACTCGGTTGGCGACGGCTCCAAGGGGTTGAATAATGCGGTCCCGCCAATTGAATACGGCTCGGAATAGTAATCGCCGAAAACCCGGTAATCCGAGCACTCCTGCACGCCCGTCAAGTCAACGCCGACCTCGTGGCCGGAAACCTCGTGCAAGTCGCCTCCACCGCACAAGCGGTAGTCCCCCACGAGTTCCCCGATTGGGTAAGTCGCCTCCAGCGCCTCCAAGTAATCTTGCGGCGCGACCAGCCACAACGCGTTTTCGTTCCCGGCTTCGGCGAAGAACTCCACCTTCCAGTCGGCGATAAGGGGCTGGAACTCGGGGTCCCCTTCAGCGAACCCCGCCATTGAAAAAACGTTGAACGCGCCAAGGCCCGACTCCCTTGAGCCCTGGCGAAGCGTGATTGAAACGCAGTAATTGTTCTCGCAACTCGTTGTCGGGGAATAAACCAGGTAAGTGCGGTTCTTTGTTGGCGCGGCCTCGCACGGCTCCGCGCACTCGCCAACAAAGGCGGGGTAACGCAACTGCAATCCGCCGCGGTCCGCAAAAGCGCGCCACTCAAGGAACGCTTCGGCTGACCTGGTTGCCTCGTCCAGTTCCAAGTCGTCGTCAACCACGAAACCGATTTTCACGAGGCGGTTCACCGGGCCCCCGTAAGTCAAGTGAATGCTTTCGCCGTCCAACTCCTCAACGGCTGCGGGAGGGGAATAATTCACTATGGTCAGTCCCTCGCCCGCGCGCAGGAAGAAGCCCGAGTAATCCACTTCGTCGGTCGCCAACTGGAAGTGCGCCTCGTAATAATGCCCTAATTTCAACGAGTTCACTTCCAGCCCGTTCCACGCCTTGACTCCGCGCAGCGTGGCGGAAACGTCGCCCGCGCTCGCCTCGGAAAGAAGTTTGACCGTGAAATCGTTTTCGCCTGCTGCAAGGGTCAACTCGTTCAAAGCCGCCAAGTAACCCCTTGCAATTGTCTCCAACTCAAATGGCTGGCGCGCCTTCACCTGCAACGAACACGTTTTCCCGACGCACGAGTCAATTGTTTCGTTGTTTTGCCGCGCCGCGAACGCGGCTTCAACCGCGTTACCCGTTTCCAAGTCAATTGCGGAAACGAATAACTCTGCTTGATTCAACTCCAAAACGATTTGCAACTCGTTTTCTTCAGCCAGCAGCGTGCCCGACTCGCCCATCCTGCCCTCGTGCGCTGCGCGCACCGAAACTATTCTACCCTTTTCAAGGCCCTGGAAAACCGCGAGCCCGCCCCGCGCGACCTCGGGGCCGGCAATCAGGCGCGGCCGGCCCGCGTCAACGTAAAAAAGCGAGACGAGCGCGCCGTTCACGTCCGAGCCGTCAAACTCGTCCACGACCAGGGCGCGCAGGGAAACCGGGTCGTCGGCCGACCGCAACAATATTTCAATTATTCCGCCCGCGGAAAAAGCGGCGAACTCCGGGTAATAACCCGGCTTGAGGGCGACCGCGTAATATTCGAGGGTTGAGTCAAGAGCCAACTCGTCGCCGCTCGCCTTGTTGCGCAACAGCGGCGCCTCACCTCCTTCAACGAAGACGTTTATGCTTGCGGAGAGCTCTCTGCCCTCCTCGTCAACGGCGCGCACCACCGTCATTGAATATGCTTCCTTGTCCGCCGGCGAAAAGCATTTCGGCGGGGACGCCTTAACGCATTCCCCGTAATACCCTTCTGCCTTGCACGTCATTGAGCCAACGCAGTTGTCTTTGGTGCGGCACTCAATTGTGTTGCCTTCAAAGCACGGCCCCGCGCACGAAGCCGGCTCCGCCTTCAAGCAATCCGAGAACTCGGCTCCCTTGCAGGTTTGCACGCCCACGCAGTTGTCGGCCGTGGTGCAATCGATTTGCTCGCCGTTCGAGCACGCGCCCGAAACCAGTTCCTTCGCCGCATCCAGTTTCTTCAACACGACCGAGAACTCCACGCCCGCCGGAGTCAGCAACTCCTTGTTTTTAGAGCCGTCAAAAGCAAGGTAGCCGTCGGCTTCAGCCATCACGAACACTTGCGAGTCAACGGCCAGGGACGCGATGAAGGCATTACCCTTTCCTTCGGCCGCCAAGACGCCGTTCGCGTAGTAAACGCTTATGCTCGCATCCGGCTTGGAGCCGTCGCTCCCGGCAACGTAGACAATCACCTTGCCCGTGCTGGACTCGCTGTTCGCCCCGCCGGCGGCGCGCCACTCATTCTCGCTCACGAATTCAACGTCGGGGTTCTTCAACGGAATCATTATGGAGGCCTTCTTTTTTTCAAGCAATACCAGGGCTTCGCCGCCGCTCACCGAGGAATTGCGCGAGGAATAACCTTGCTTGACAACTTCCACGACGAAGTCGCCTTGCAAACCGAATTCAAGGAAGCCCTCCCCGCCGGTCAAGTCCTCGGCAACCAACTGGTTCCCGCTCCAGACGCGCACGGTCGCGCCCTCAACTGGTTCGTTGCCCGACAACACTTTTACGGAGAGCCCAATCGTTTCCTGCGCTCCAAAAAACAGGAAGGCGGACGCGGCAACCAGCAAAACAATTAAGGCGAGGAACGCGGGAAGCGATGGAACGCCGCGCATTTCCAGCGGCTCCACAACAACGTGCACTGGCACGCCGCGCCCCTCTAACGACTCCAAGAAGGAATACCAGGAGTCCTCCAGCCGCTCGTAAACCCCTTGCCGCGGAACAGAATCCCCCATGCCAGTAGAACAACTGTTGGAGCCTTCTTTAATCATTTGTTAACTCCCCATTTTCAAATAGTTTCCCACTTTTTCCAAAAATCCTCTTGCAAAAACAATTGCTTTTTCTGCATCCTCTTTTTCAACCGTCGTGTCCAAGCCGTAAGCCGTCGCATGCCTCAACCGACGATACAAGTGAAAAGCATTAATCCACTTGGTGCCGAGGTCCGCGTGCTTTTCGGACAAATACCTGCCTACCGCATAATGGCTTCGCTCGCCAACGCCGTCAACGAAAAGTATTGCCCTCGCCGAGTGAAAAACGCTGGCGTACGCACTCATAACCGCGGCGTTATACGCGCGCACGTTTAGAATTGTTTCCGCTTCATCCAAATACTTTCTTGCAACCTTCAAGGACTTCTTTGCGCGCTCTTTGGATGGGACGACTTTCTTCAACAACCCCTTTTCAAACAATTCGTCAACATTCATTCAACCACCAAAGGCGCGCCGTAAAGCAAAACGTGGTTTGCTAACACTTCAACGTAGAATCGGTCCCGTTCTTCAGCCATTTTCAACCATTTGCCGACCGACACCGGGTGCGGGTTCACTTCGGGGCGAAGCGAGTCACTCAACGGCTTGAACGAATTGAAAACCTTGTTATGCCCGACGTTGGTCACGACCAAAAAGTCAACGTCACTCTTGGAAACGAATTCGCCCGAGGCATAGGAACCGTAAAGCGCCACGGACTGAAACTCCTCGTTCTCCCAATTCTTTTTGAACAACTCAATTTTCTCCAAAAACCAAGTCCTCTTCCACTGCTTAACCAGTGCACTGGAATTATTGAGTGAATAAAACAACGCATTTGCGCTCTCCTCCCTTGCCAAAACGCCTTGCGCCGCCAGTTCGCCGCACACGCGCGAAGCCGAGCCCGCGCTTATTCCAATGGCTCGCACCAACCCCTTCACGTGCATCCTTTTCTCGGGCTCTACAAAAAAGAATTCAAGTATTTTGCCCTTCGCGCCAGTAAACATCAATAAATTGAACGGTCGTTCAATATATTAAACCATCGTTCAATTAGTTGGTTTAAGAATGAAACCGGAAACATTTTCGGAAAACCGAAACAAAATTTTTTTGGTTACTTGCTTGCCCGCACTTTAAAGCCGTCAAACCTTTCAGGCGCGCAATCTTGTTGCGTGACGCGGTCAACGCGCACCGGAAAGGAAAGGTTTTTCACGCGTTCCAGGAACTCGCCTGCGTCGCCTTCAACCACGCACTCCACGCCCCCGCCTGAAAGGTTGCGCACCCAGCCCTTCACGCCGAGTTCGCGCGCCACGCGCGCCGCCTTTTCGCGGAAGCAGACGCCTTGCACGCGGCCCTCAAACACGAAGCGCTTGCATGCCATAAAATTAGAAGGCGTTGAATTAATTTAACGTTTGTTGGGTTTTGCTAACTGTGGTAAAAAAAAGCGTATCAATTGGTTAAAAAAGTTTACCACTAGGCGTTTTTAAAAAAAAACGAAAAAAGGAGGGGGGCTTACTTGGGTGAAACCTGCCACTTGTCGATGCTCGGCCCGCGGCACCCGCCAACCAGCGAATAATCCGCGGCAATCGCGCCGGTTACCTCGTCGGGGCGCAAAACCACGTTGTCGTCGTTGTGGAAGCACTCGTAACGCGAGCAACCCCAGTCCTCGCCGCCGGGCGCGCGGGAGTAGTATCCGAAGCGTATTGCGGCCCAGCCGCCGGCGTTAAACAGGGTTCCGCCGATTTTCGCGGCATCCGACCAGAAGTCGTTTTTGTCCGCGGTGTCTATTTCGCCGAGTCCCTTAAGGAGTTGCCCCCCGAACGAGGCAGCCCCTTGAGTAATCGAACTCAAGGCAATCTTCCAAGTGCAGTCAGCGTAACCCGCGCTCAAGGCGCCGGCTTGAAGCCCTCCCTGGAGTGCGCCGCGCAACGCCCCACCGACCAGGTTTGCACCGTCATCCGAACCGAACAAGCCGAAGAGGTTGCTGAGCCCGCCCAGCATTCCCAGAG
>DALH01000036.1:5364-5690 GCA_002499405.1 Candidatus Micrarchaeota archaeon UBA95
GTGCTGCCGATTAAGTCGGCTAAACTGCCGGCTCCGAGGAGCGTGCTGCCCCAACCCAATATTTCGCTGCCGATACCTTTCTGCCACTTCCATTCGCCTTCCTTTTTCTCGGCGGCAGGCGTCCACAAAGAGTATTTTTGGCGCCAGCCGTAAACGCCGGTAATGTCGTCCTTGTCCCAGACCGCGTCTTCGTCCAGGCACAAGAGGAATCCTGCGGGCGTCAGGATGCAGCCCTCGGAATCAAACATGCCCTCGTTTGTCCTGCCCAAGAAGTTAGTGAAGTTTTCTCCGAGGCGTTCTACTGCGTCGTCTCCGAGCAAATAAAG
>DALH01000050.1 GCA_002499405.1 Candidatus Micrarchaeota archaeon UBA95
GGAATCAAGTTCACCGAAAAAGGAGAACGCCACCACCTCCCCCTGTCCTCAAAGAGCCCGGACTTCCGCTTGCTGGCGAAGTCCCTCAAAAGATTCGGGGCGGACGGCGTAATAATTTGCGAGTCGCCACTAATTGAAAAAGATGCGTTGTTCATGAAGCGCGTTTGGGAAAGCCTTTAAATCTTCGTTTGCCCTTTTCTTGTTTACTTGCTTTTGATCAGGTGATTTTATGGACGAGCATCAGGCTGAACACTCAAAGAAATGTTCCGGGTGGCGTGAATTCCTGCCCCACTTCGCATTTGTTGCACTGATATTTTTAGGCGTGGGTGCGCTGGCGGGAACCGCGTTGAACCCGTCAAAGCCAGCGCCGACCATTACCCCGACAACGATTCCAACTCAGGCGGGCGTCAGCGAAGCCGAGTTGAAGACCACGGTAGAGGAATATGTTAATTCGCTCTTGCTTGCGGGTTCCGGAGTGGAAGGCGTAATTTCCTCAATCAAGAAAGGCGAAAACGCTTACGAGATGGAGTTGAACCTGTTGCAGGACGGAAGCGTTGTGGATTCGGTAGTTGTTTACGCTTCGTTTGACGGTTCAACGCTTTACACGGCGGCATTCGACTTGACCGAGCCGTTGCCGTCGCCTACGCCCACTGAGGACCCGCTGGCCAACCTGGAGAAGACGGAGACGCCAGTGGCCGAAGTGTTCGTCATGAGTTACTGCCCGTACGGCACCCAGTTCGAGAAGGCGTTGCTCCCGGTATGGGATTTGCTCGCCGAAAAAGCGGACATCAGCGTGAAATTCGTTGACTATGCAATGCACGGCGAAACCGAGATAATGGAGAACTCGCGCCAGTACTGCGTTGAACAGGAATTCGGAGAGGAAAAACTCCGCGAGTATTTGTGGTGCTTCCTCGAGGACGGCGACTCCCCGCGCTGCGTCAGCGAGCTTGACTTGGATGAGGGGGCAATAGATTCGTGCATCAACGAGACGCACGAACAATTAAACGTTTCCTTTGAGCCCCCCGCAGGATCTTATTACCCGCTTTATCCGGTGCACGCCTTGGAGAACGAGGAGTACGGCATTGGCGGTTCGCCCACGTTCGTGCTCAACGGCAAGGTTTTGTCTGTCAGCCGCAGCCCCGAAGCAATCAAGGAAGCGATTTGCGCCGCGTTCATTGACCCGCCCGAAGAGTGCCAGCAAACGCTTTCAAGCACTCCTGCCTCCACCATGTTTGGTTTTGAAGGCGGTTCGGACAGCGGAGACCAATGTTGAAACCCTTTTCCTCGGTGCACGCTTTTTGCGCCTTCAACTCCAACATTGACTACGTTACGCGTTTGACTAACGACAACTACTTCAAGCTCCAGTCGGAAAAACAGCCCGCAATAAAAAGGCCGCCCGGGATTGTTTCGTCTCTTGAGGAAGTTGCGCAATGCGTTGACTGGTCCATTCTTACTGGTGAAGCGGTTCACGTGGGTTTGGAGCCGGCCGTGTTCAAGGCGCTGGGGGATGCATTGGGCAAACCCGACGAGGAATTATTGGGCGGACAGGCGGGGATAATGGCGAACAACCTCGTTGACTTGGGCGCCACGGTAACTGCTTACCCGGTCAACTTGTCCGAAGAACAGGCAAAACTCTTTGACGAACGCGTTTACGGCTTGCACAAGGAGGGAACGCGCCTGGTCAAGCGCTCAATTCAAGGGGTTGCTAAAGGAAGCGAGACGAAAATCAATTGGGTTCTGGAGTTTTCAAAAGGGTTTCGGGGCGCGCCCCGCGCGAACCGCGTAATCCTGTCAAGCCACCTGGCAAAGGAAATGCTTTTCCCGCGTTCCTGGCCCTTGAAGGAGTTGGAACGCTTCGGGCAAACCATTGACGTGGCTTTCGTGGCCGGGCTCCAATCAATTCAAACGCGTTACGGCCCGCACTCTTTCAGCAACACTTTGCACGCCTTGTGCAAGCAGCTTCGCGCCCTGCGCAAGGATAACGCGCGCCTCTTGTTGCACCTGGAATACGTGCCCTTCAAGAACAAGGCCATGGAGTTGGTGACGCTCAAACAGGTTTTCCAGCAAGTCAACAGTTTGGGAGTCAACGAGGCGGAGTTGGAACAGCTTTCAACGCAGCTCGGCTTCCCCGAATTTGACGCCTCCAAACCCGAGGACGTGTTGTGTGCAGCCCTGCAGGTGTTTGACTGCTTTGGAATAACGCGTCTCCACGTGCATTCCCTTGGCTATCACGTGCTCGTGTTGGATGACAAGTACGACCCGGCGCGCGCCTTTAACGGGGCCAGGTTTGCTTCCGTGGTCGCCTCGGAGCGGGCTTCCGGGAAAAAGGCGCCGAAAAACCCGAGAAAAAGTTTTGAATCCGTGAAGCGCGCCGTGTCCGTGCTCGCGCCTTCCCAAGCAAAGCAAATACTCAAAAAAGGGTTCGTGCAGGTTAACGGCCGCTGGGTGGTCGTAGTCCCAACCACGTTCGTGAGGAAGCCCAAGCGGACGGTTGGCTTGGGCGACGTGGTCTCATCAACCGCCCTCGCCTTTGAGCGCGCCATCCCTTAATATTCAATTGTTTTGTAAATTGATTATGTTGAAGTTGTACAACTCGTTGACCCGCGAAAAAGAGGAGTTCAGGCCCCTAGGCGGGGAAGCGACGATGTACGGCTGCGGGCCCACCGTTTACAACTACGCGCATATAGGCAACTGGCGTTCATTTGTTTTCTACGACTTGTTGCGCCGATACCTGGAATACGCGGGCTGGCCGGTGAACCTCGCAATGAATTTCACGGACGTGGACGACAAGACCATCCGCGGCTCGCGCGCGGAAGGCGTGCCCTTGAAGGAGTTCACGCGCAAATACGAGGAGGCATTCAAGAAGGACTCGCGCAAACTCAACATTCTGCCGCCCCGCGTTTACGCGCGCGCCACCGAGCACGTGAACGACATGGTGCGCCTCGTGGTCCGCTTGAGGGATAGGGGCCTGGCCTACCGCGCGGAAGACGGCTCCACTTACTTTGACGTAAGCGAGTTCAAGGGATACGGAAAATTATCGCACCTGGATTTGGGGGAATTGAGGGAGGGTGCGAGCGGCCGCGTCTCAGTTGACGAGTACGGCAAGGAGGAGGCGCGCGACTTCGCGTTGTGGAAGGCGTGGAGCGAGGAGGACGGCGACGTTTACTGGGACACTGTTTTGGGCAGGGGCCGGCCGGGCTGGCACGTTGAGTGTTCAGCGATGAGCCAGAAATACCTCGGCGAAACAATTGACGTTCACGCGGGCGGGGTTGACCTGATTTTCCCGCACCACGAAAACGAGATCGCCCAAAGCGAGGGCGCCACTGGAAAGCCATTCGTGCGCTACTGGGTGCACTGTGAGCACCTGCTGGTTGACGGACGCAAAATGAGCAAGTCCCTCGCAAACTTTTACACGTTGCACGACCTGGAGGAAAAGGGATTCAAGCCCGTTGCACTGCGTTACTTCTACTTGTCGGCGCATTACCGCAGCCAACTCAATTTTACCCTGGACGCCTTGACTCAGGCGCAGCGCACCGTTGAAAAGTTGAACGACTTCGTTTTGCGCGTGCGTTCGGCTCCCAACGCCGAAAACGGGGTCGTGACAGACGCCCTTCAGACCGCTTTGAAGGGCTTTGAGAATGCGATGGACGACGACTTGGACACGGCGAACGCGTTGCCCTACTTGTTCGAAGCGGTCCGCGTCGTGAACTCGGAAATCGAGGGGAGGGCGTGCGTGCCCGTAAAAGACGTGCTCGACTTCTTGATGCGCGTAAACTCAGTGCTCGGCGTAATTGATTTCGCCCGCGAGGAAATTCCGGCACGCATTCAGAAGCTTGTTTGTGAACGCGAGAAAGCCCGCGAACAAAAGGATTTCGCGAAGTCCGACGAACTACGCAACAAAATACGCGGCGAGGGATTCGTGGTTGAGGACTCCGCAGGCGGGCCAAGAGTGAGGAAAGCGTGAACCGCCGCGTCTACGGTTTGACTGGACTGCCCTGCTCCGGCAAGGGAGCCCTCGGCAAGATGCTCGCGGAACAACTGAACGCGCCACTCCTGGTTTACGGCGACATCCTCCGCGAAGAGCTTGCCCGGCGCGGCAAGGAGGCCACGCGCGAAAACCTCCAACGCCTCGCAATTGAGTGGCGCGAAAAAAGCGGGGACGCGGTTCTCGCCCGCGAACTCATCAAGCAAATCGGTTCGGGCCCCGTTGTAGTGGATGGATTCCGCTCGCCAGCCGAGGTGCGCGCCTTCCGCGAGGCGTTCGGCAACGATTTCGTGCTCGTCTTCGTTGACGCGCCCCTTGAACTGCGTTTCGAGCGCGCCAAGGCGCGCAACCGCGCGGGCGGGCCCGGCTCGCTCCAGGAATTCGGGGCGGCGGACGAGCGCGAGGCGCGCGGCGAACGGTTCGGCATACTTGCCTGCGCCAAAATGGCTGACGCACGCGTCAATAATTCCGGCTCGCTTGAGGAACTCAGCGAAAAGGCGCGTTGTTGCGCGAGGTCTAACTAATTTTCAACAACTGCTTGCACGTCAACCCGTTGCCTGCCCGGTGCGCAACGAAAACAATTGTTTTGCCCTTGATGTAACGCCGCTTCAATTCAAGGATTGTTTCCGGCGGCAAGTCGCAGTCGGCATCCAAAATCGTTTCGGCGTCCGCGCCGAAGAACGCGGTTCGCTC
>DALH01000042.1 GCA_002499405.1 Candidatus Micrarchaeota archaeon UBA95
GCGGTTTACACGGCAACGGTTAAAGAGCGCCGCGAAAGCGCTGACTCCGGCCTCAAACGCCTTGAAGCCGAGGAATTAAGCGTGGTTTCAAACGACGCGTTCCTTGCCGTGGGAGGCGCGAGCACGGCCATGACGGGGTTGGACTTTGACTCGTTTGCAGAAGACCTGCGCTTGACCAGGCGCGCCTACGAGGACGCCTTGCTTTACGAGCAGAGCGCCAAATCGTTTTGGGCGGGAAAAGGAAGCGGTTATGCGAGCAAGGCAATAAACAAGTTGTTGGAATCCTTGCAGTTGTTGGATAAGTCAATTCAGAGGGCCGACGCCTCCCTTGAACGAGGCGTGGAACTGGAGCGGCGCATTCGCGAGAGGTTGAATGAGGAAAAAGCCGTTGTCCGCGCGTTGGCGGAAAACGCGGAGGCATACGCTTCGGCAACGGCTGTTGCGCGGCTGGACGCCTTGGAAGAACAACAAAAAACCCTTGCGTCGCTCGGCCAGAAAATCAATTATTACCTGCGCCAGTTGAACGAGGTTGCGAGAATAAAGGCGTTCCTTTCAAGCGATTCCCTGGAAGAGGAAAAAGCGGGCTTGAAAGCGCGCCTCCTTGAAGCGCGCGAAATCGTTGCGTTGGCTGAAAAAGACGGGTTGGGTGCGGAGTGGGCGAAACAGGCGTTGAACCGGGTTGAAGTTGCCCTGCCCTCTGCCGGTGCGGACGCATTGTTCGTCTTGGCGGACGACGTTGAAAAAGCAGTTGAATCAATTTACGCCGAAGCCCTGGAAAAATATGGGGCGTTGCTAGGCGGCTATTACTCGCACTTGAACGCGTTGAGGAACGCGTTGCCCGACAAGCAAAGGGCGGAAGTGGTTTCGGCTTCCGCCTTCTTTGACGGCGAACAATTGAACGTGGAACGCGCGCTCGGCTCGCTCAAGGAGTTGAGGAAATCGCTTGAAGGCGTTGAATCGTTCGTTGTCGTTGAAACGCCTAACCTGTTGCGCGCGCACCTCACGGAAAACCTTGAAATCGTTGAAAGCGTTGACGAACCCGTGACCGTTGGGAGGGAAACGCTGGTGACCACGACGATCTCCACCAAAAACGATTTGCCCTTGTCCTACGACTCAATTCTCGCAATACCAGTTGACGCCGCCGGCTCCCTGGTTGAAGGAAACGCGCGCTTTGAAAACAAAAAACTTTACCTGGATTCGGTTTGGGGCGAAGGTGCGTCTTATTACGCCGTGCTTGAACGAATAGCCGTAGTGGAACAACTGGTTTCCTCTTCGCGGAGCCAGGTCTTCGCGGACCAAAACGGCGCGTTGTTTGAGGAAACGCATTCAATTGACTCCGAGGTGGCGGCGTGGAGCGTCCTGCTGTTGGACAGGGACTACGCTTTTGAAGTGCTGGACGCGCCGGCCAACGAATCCGCGGTCGCGTTCCGGGCTGAGAAGGGAATCAACAAGGTGTTCTTCTCGGTGTTCGTTGCCGAACCCGTGAAACTCACCAAGTCGTTTGAATACGAAGCGGAAACCGTGACGATTCGCTACGAGTTCGAGAACGTGGCCGAGTCCCTGGACTCCTATTCCTACTCCGAACAAAACCCCTTGAACTGTTCGCTGCTTGACTTGCACGAAGACGGCCTGGAAGCCGAGGCAAACGAATTCATGGAAGTGTTGATTGAGGACTTCGCGGTGAAGGAAAAGGCGTCCCTCACCGCAACGTACCGCTGCGAGTCGCTGGAGGAGGCGGCCCAGGAATTCGTGGAGAACGCCGAAGCAATTGGTTTGGAAACAAGCGAAGCGCTCCAGCTCCTCGAGGAAGGCGATTACCTGGCGGCAGTTAACGCGGTGGGCAACAAAGCCGGGCTGAAGGAAAAGGATTGGGCTGGCGAGGCGCTGGCGCTGGCCGCGGAAAGCGGCGAAGAACTCGCAGCCCTGCTACAAGAGGCGGCCGAAAGCGGGAACGTTGAAAAGTCGTTGAAGTCGCTCGCCAACGCCTTGTTGTGCAAGACGTGCGGCGAAGCCAAGGCGTTGTACGCGGTCGGCGACTATTTGGGCGCAATTGAATCCGCGTGGAACGAGGCAAAACGCGTTGAACAAGAGGAAGCCGGCAAGGAAGCAGTTGAAAAAGAGAAGGAGGCACGCTTGAACTCGTTCATGGAATTGCAGGGCGAAGTTGAAGCCGCCCTGGCGGACTTTGAAAAAGTTTTCGAGGTGGGCGACGACTACAAGGCAACGCGGGCCCGCTCCCTCCAATACCAGGAGGCGTTGAACCACAAGAACGAGTTGGAGAAAAAGAAGTCGTGGCTTGAAAAGGCGCTGGCCGACCCGTCCAAATACGATTTGGCCGCGATTGAATCCTACTTGTCCTCCCTTGAATTCGAGCTCTCCTCGCTGGAGGCGGCGTTAAACGACGTGAAAACCAAGGCCGAACAAGAGGTTGCCCTGGCAGAAGCGCAGCAAAAAGAGTTCGGCAACTCGTCCACCCAACCCCAACTCAACGAAGCCAGGTCATTGCTGGAAAGCGGGCGCGCCTACTCTGCTTATGTCACGGCAAACGCGTTGCGCCACGACCTGCTCGGCGTGGAGGCCCCCAACGAACAGGAGAACTGGCGCGTCCTGCTGGGCGCTTTCGGCCTGGTCGTCCTGGGCGCCCTAGCCCTGCATTACTGGAAGCCCGGACACAAGAAAGCGAAAACCGTGAAACCCTGAAATTGGCACTGGAAGCAGGCATCGCAAATCAACTTATCTTCAGCCCGGTTTCCTTTTCAAACTCCTTGAGAGAGTAAACTTTTTCCTTTCCGCTCTTCATGTCCGCCAAAATCTTTTTGGCGTCAACAACGTCTTGTTCATCCTCATAACGCTCAAGGAGGTTATACTTGTTTTCAAGTTCCAACAAGCCCAAACGCAGTGCATCCGTCTTCGTCTTGGCAAGCCCGGACTTAATGGCACACGCCATTATTTGCTCGGGAATTCCCAGTAATTTAACGTTCATATTCATTTCAATCACTATAATTAGCATAGAAACAACTATATAAACCATACTGGAGGGGGGTCTGCTTTGCTTTAAAAATTCGCACGAATTTGTTCCCTCAAGGCGACAAAATTGGGCAAACATGATGCAACGTTCTCAAAAACATTCGTTAAAGCGCTTAATTCATTGGATAACCCAAGCAAAAGAATTGCCGAAAAAAGAATGAAAAAAATCTTGGATGCACCCCTATTGCTGAAACCGCTTCGTGGAGAGGCCTTTGTTTTTAGTGAACGATTCCTGGGATATAGAATAATCTACAAGGTAGAGGGCAACACCATAAAATTTCTTAAACTCGGGAAACGGGACTCGATTTACCGCGATTAACCGCGCCGCATAAAAACCCGTTCGGCGTTACTTCGTCATGGACTTGCCTGACCTCCTGGGCTTCCTGAAGCCCAAAACGCAAAAAAAAATGCACAAGTTGAAGTGGCCCCTCCCCGAAATGCGTTTGACGGTGCCGTTGAAGGACGTGAACGAAACAGTTACGAAAATGAGGAAGGGCGGCGCCAAATTCGTCGGGGGCGGTGAATTCGCGGACCGCGTGTACCGCAAGGAGTACGGAAGCGGGGCATACGCCTATTACTTGTTGCGCACGGATGCCAGGACCGAGAAGGAATCCCTCGTGTTCGACGGCTACATGATTCAGGAAAAGGAGCGCCTCAACCTCGACGTGGTGTCGGCTTACTCCCTCGCGGAGAACCTGCCGCAAATGGGTTACGAAGAGGTGTTCAACCGCCAAGTAACCGAGCGCCGCTTCCTGTCTGGCTTCCTCCGCGCCCTCGTAATTGAAGTGGACGGCTTGGGCGACTTCCTTGAACTCGCGTTGCCGGAAACCAAGGTGGACAAGACGCGGGAATTACAGGAGAAGACGGCGTTCAAGTTGCTGGAAAAACTCGGTTTCAAGAAGGATGAAGTGATTCCCGTTGACGTGTTAACCATTCAAGGGCTCTCCCAGCAACAACCAAAACAAAAAGGCAAGGGAAACCTGTTTTAAACCGCCAAGAGCAGGAGCGCGACCACCCCACTTTAGAAATAAATCAATGATGACCTCCTCCCCCGACTGAA
>DALH01000003.1 GCA_002499405.1 Candidatus Micrarchaeota archaeon UBA95
CACGCTGAACGCGGCCGGCAGGACGCCGTTGGCGGCCACCTGCCAGAAGTCGCGTTCCCCGCCCTTCGCGAACTCCTCGTAAACGCTTTCCTTGGATTTTGCCTTGAACCTCGTCAAAACGCTTGACGAAAAAAAGAATGAGACGAGCAACAGGAAGAACTGCCAACCCCCGAAAGCGTAAACAGTCATCCCCACGAACATGGCGGCAACCGTCCCGCTCTCCGTGAGCTGCCGCTTCTGGAACGCGTAAATAGCCAGCACCAGCGACGCGACCAGCCCCACGAGCACCCCCAACTGCGGAATCATGACGAAAACCCTTCAGCGCCAAACCAAATAAAACCAGCGACTCAAGAAAAAAGCCTCCGATGGGATTTACAACCAAACTTCTTTTGTAAAAAAGAAGTCTTGTAAAGCTTTGCTTTACGAGGCCCGCAAAAACAAAGTTTTTGCTGGGTTTATCAAGAAAAACCCCGCTATCGTGCGTCTTTCTTTTTCCTGGAAGCCTCCGATGGGATTTGAACCCACGACTTTGTGCTTACCATGCACACACTCTACCAATCTGAGTTACGGAGGCGCTTGCCTATATGGTTCGCCGGAAGGGCAATAAAACCATTTTCGTTTTGTACCCAACAGCACTCTTTTATATTGCGCGCCTCGTTAAAATTGGTTGTAATCACCCGCGTTTAATGAGTAGTGATTCGTCATGGGCAAGTTTCCGGTCGCAGACAAGGCGTTCACCAACGTCTTGATTTGTTTGAAGTGCAAGACGCGCAACCCAAAGGGTGCAAAGAAGTGCCGCAAGTGCGATTACACGCGGTTACGGTCCAAGCGCGCGAGGAAGAAGAAGGCCTGAGCAGGGGTGGCCGAGCCTGGTCAAAGGCGCAGGACTTAAGGAAACTCTTTTTCCCGAAAAAGACTTTCATGAGAAAAAGGGTTTTAGTAAGGGAAATCCTGTCTCTTAGGAGTTCGAGGGTTCAAATCCCTCCCCCTGCATTGAAAGGAAACGCAGGAGGGAAGATAGTAAAGAAAGAAACCGCAGGCATCTTTCTTGTTTGAAGCAGTCCCCTTCGCATTCCACAGGAAAAAAAGAGTGAAAGAAAATGATTCCGAATTCGTGGGAAGGGGTGATGGCGGTCTCGTTCGCGTTCTCAGTTGTTTCGTGGCTGGTGAACACGAGGTTCGGGGACCGCAAGAAACTCAAGAAAATCAACAAAGAGATACAGGCCTTTCAAAAGGAGTTGAGCGAGGCAACCAAGTCAGGTGACAAGAAGAAGTTGAAGGAGTTGGGGAAGCGGGACTCCGAGGTGATGGACAAGACGCGCGAGATGATGATGCTCTCCTTCAAGCCGTTAATCGTGGTCCTGCCGTTGTTCTGGGTGGCTTACGCCTTCGTGTTGCCCGCGTTCTTCCCGGACTTCATCGTGGACAACCTCTCGTTTTACCTGCCGTCCAGCATCATGTTCTGGGAGCCGTGGAAGAATTATCTGGGGGCGCGCGGCCTCTTCATTTACGCGTTGCTGGTATTCGGTTTGTCGTTCCAGTTGATTGAAAAAATATTTGAAAAGGTGAAGAAGAATGGTTGAACCCCGTTTCAGGACGGCGAAGAGGAGAAAGAAGAAGAGCCCTACGGGCTTGATTGTCCGCATTTACAAGCGCGACAAGGAAGCCGCCCGCAAGTGCGCCTTGTGCGACGCGAAGTTGCACGGCGTGCCGCGAGACAAGAGGAAACTTTCCAAGACCGAGAAGCGCCCCGAACGCGTTTTCGGCGGCGTGTTGTGCGCGAAGTGCGTGCAAACCATAATCAAGGACAAGACGCGGCTGGAGAACGGGTACATGGAGGAAAAAGACGTTCCCGTGAAACGCTTGAAATTCTTGAAGCAGTTGAAATGAGAATAGCCATCAGCGGGTCCAGCGGTTGCGGCAACACCACGGTAAGCGGCCTAGTCGCCGAACGCTTGGGCTTGAAGAAAATCAATTACACGTTGCGGGACGTGGCCGAGGAACGCGGGGTCCCCTTCAAGGACTTCCACGGCCTCGCCGACGAACGCTTCCCGGAATTGGACTACGGGTTGGACCGCAAACTCGTGGAACTCGCCTCGAAGGACAACTGCGTTGTCGGGACGCGGCTCGCCGTGTGGCTGGACGCGGACAAAGTATTGAAAAAGCTGGGCCTGCAAAAGAAGTACGCGTTCGACCACAAGTTCTGGTTGGACGCTCCCCTCAAGGTGCGCGCGCAACGCATAGCCGAACGCGAGGGCAAGCCGTTTCAGCAAGCCCTTGAAGAGACGGGGACGCGCGACAAAGCCAACGAGTCGCGTTATTCGCGTGCTTACGGCATCAAGTGGGGCAGGCCCGCGGACGCGGAAACGATTGACACGACGGCGTTGAACGCGGAACAGGTAGCGGAAAGGATTGTGAGTGAAGTAAAGTGAATTACCCGGAACTCAACGAAATAGTGATTGCGACCGTCAAGAAGATTCTGCCTTACGGCGCCATCCTAATGCTTGACGAGTACGGCGGCGTGGAGGCCTTCCTCCACATCTCCGAGGTTTCCAGCGGCTGGACCAAAAGCGTGGGCGAACACTTGAAGCAAGGCCAGAAAACCGTGGTCAAAGTCGTGCGCCTGGACAAGGATAAGCGCCAAATCGACGTGAGCCGCAAGCGCGTGAACGAAGGCGAAAGGAAGCGCAAGATGCAGGAGCACAAGACGGCGACGCGCGCCGCAAAACTGTTGGACCGCGTGGCGCACCAGTTGAAGAAGAAGCCGGAGGAAGCGTGGAAGGAAGCCGGAGACAAGCTGGTGGAGGAGTACGGCGACCTGTATTCCGCGTTCGAGGACTTGTCCAAGGGCGGCAAGCCGAAAAGCAGGATTGCGAAGAAGTGGCTGGACGCCTTGACGGAAACCGCGCAAAAAGAGATCAAGCCCAAGAAGGTGGAAGTCAAGGCCGCCCTCAAAATAAGCGTTTTCGGTTCAAACGGCGTTGAGGAATTGAAGACCGTCTTGAAGAAACTAGACTCCAAGAAGGCGTCCATACACTACCTGGGGGCGCCCAACTATCTGGTGCGCGTGACGGCCGGGGACTACAAATCCGCGGAAAAAGAGTTGGCGACCATGAAAAAGGTCCTCGAAAAAACGGGTTCCAAGGTTTCCTGGTCCCTTGAAAAAGTGAAGTAACGTGAAACTCATGAAGTGCGGTAAATGCGGCAAATACTCGTTGCGCGATGAGTGCTGCGAGCCAACTCAAAACCCGCACCCGCCCAAGTATTCGCCGGCGGACAAGTACGCCAAATACAGGAGAAAGGAAAAATACGGTGATGTGAAGTGAAGATATTGGTTGATGAAAAAGACGAGTTGCAGGTCGCATTCGAGAACGCCGACCTCGGGATAGTCAACATGGTTGCACGAAAACTCGTTGACGACAAGGACGTGGACTATGCTGCCTGCGATTACACGCACCCACTGGAAAAAACGGTGGTGTTGTCCTTGAAGTGCAATTCGCCCAAGAAAAAACTGATCAAGGCGGTTGACTCGCTTGAAGCGACCATGGAAGAATTGAAGGCGGCGGTACAGGCAACGCAATGAAAAAAGAGACCGAGAAAAGTATTTCCATTGCCCTGACCGCGGGGCTTGGGTTAAGCGTCGCGCTCTACGTTGCCTTCGTATCCGAGTTTTTCGCCTTAACCGGGTTCCTGTGCCTTGCCGGCCTCATAATACTCGACTTCTGGCGGCCCTCCTCAAAGGAGAACTCCGTCAAACTCCAGGTAAAGGAAACAATCATTTCGCTTGCAATTGCAATCACCGCCTGGTACGCATTGTGCTTCGTTTTGAGCACTGGCTCTCCCCTGAACGTGGTGACCTCGTGCAGCATGGTTCCCGTACTCGAACGCGGCGACTTCATCGTCCTGCAAGGCGGGAAATACGCGGCGCAGGAAACCGGCGTCAACTATTCGCTGGGAAACGCCGAATACTCTGAGAAAACCTATCGCGTCGGAGACGAGTACTACCGCTTCACGGACGCGTACGTGGACGGCGAAAAGGTTTTCACGTTCGGCTTCGGGAAGTGCCTTGAAACCAAGCGGGGCAACGCGCCAACAGAGAAGCCGTGCGCCTCCTTCATTGAAGTCAACGGGAAAAAGTTTTACGACCTGCAGGACGGCGACGTGGTGGTCTACCTGGCCGAACCCGCCGAATACGGATTGATAATCCACCGCACCCTGCTCAAAATCAACGCCGCCGACGGAGTATACTACGTCACGAAGGGCGACAACAACCGGTTCGCCGACCAGCAGGCCGGCATCCGCCTCGTCCCCGAGGAGCGCATCCAGGGCAAAATCCTGGCGCGCGTGCCCCTCATAGGATACGCCAAGTTGTTCCTGTTCCTTCAGTTCGCGGAGCCCGCGGGCTGCGACACGTCAATAACCCGTGAAACCGGGTAACGGCCGTAACCGTGAACGAAATCAAATCCCGAGCCGAAGCACCAAGCGGAGGCAAGGGATTTGATTGGGTTCATACAAAAACTCTTTTAACTCCAACCCCCAAAAATATTGGTTGGTGGGTGAATACTTATGGAATTGGTCATTGAGGACGCAAAATTTTTCAAGCAATGCGTTGATGCAATCGTCAACCTGGTCGACGAAGGCAGTTTCGAGGCATCCAAGGACGGCCTCAAACTGCGCACCATGGACCCCTCGCAAATAGCGATGGTGGACTTCTCGCTCGAGTCGGGCGCCTTCAAGAAATTCGATTGCGGGGAAACGCGAAGCCTCACCGTCAACCTCGCGGACTTCAACAAGGTTTTGGCGCGCACACGCCCCGACGAAAAACTCACCCTGACCCTCGACGAAAAGAATTCGCGCCTCGCACTCAAATTCAAGGGCGCGAGCACCCGCAACTTCAAGCTGCCCCTCCTTGAGTCCTCGGCTGCCTTCCCCCGCGAACCCAAAATCGCTTTTGAGGCGACCATTAAATTGAACGGCGGCGAGTTCAAGAGCATGCTCCGCGACGCCGGCCTGCTCTCGTCCCACGTCACGCTCAAGGTTTCCGGCGACTCCTTCTTCGTGGAAGCGCACGGCGACTCCGGCGACCTGGAAGTGGAATCCAAGAAAGGCAAGACCATCATTGAAATCAAGGGCGAGGCAAGCGCCATGTACCCATACGAATACTTGGACGACGTCACGCGCGCGTGCCCCGACGACGCGGAAATCACGCTGGAAATGAAGACGGACGCACCCATCCGCACCTCCTACGAAATCGGGAAGGCGAAACTCGCCTACTTCCTCGCCCCCCGCGTTGAAAGCTAGACTATTTCGAATCCCGCTTTTTCTCCTTGGCTGTCGTAAGCCGCAACGTCTTCAACGCGGTAAGGATAACGCGCTATGAAGTGCCAGCGCTGGGTCTTGCCGAAGTGCAGCAGGTCGCCGCGCGACGGCTTGTTGGAGGCGGAGGGATGCGAGTGAAACGAGGCGAGACCCGTGCTCGTAGCCGGCAGAAACCACGGCACGTATGAAGCGGAACGCCCCGTGCTCTGCGCGAGCGGCGGAATAACCAAGTCAGTTAACATTGTTTCGCCGTTGTTTTCCTCGCCGTCGAATAACGCGATGAACTCGCGGGGATGCGTTTCGCGCGCGCCCTGCAGGGCGCTCAACAACGCGCGTTTCCTGATTCGGATTACCATAGGTTCACCTTGGTGGCGTGCGACCACGCCAACAAGACGACTGCGGAGTCAACGAACCACAACGCCATATGCGTCGCGTTGAAGAGGGATGGAAACTGGACTCCCGCGTAAAGCGTGACGTATAGCCGGAACAAATTGAATACAATCAATAACGGCGAATACAGCAGTAAAGCGCGCCACGACGGCTTGGTGGCATACAACAAGGCGGCGAAGAGGATTACCATGACGAGGCCCGAGCAATCCGTTATGATCCGGTAATGTGCTTCAACCCCCCCGCGAACCGTCAAAAGCGTTCCATCCAACTCTGTTTCAAATCCGGTTGCCTCAAAGAAGGCGTTTTGGGTGACGGCAACCGCCTGGTTCAAGGGCGCAAGTGGAAGCAAGTGAATCAAGAGGTAGGGAATGAAGAAGGCGGGCAGGAACCGCACCAGGAATCTTTTTTCTTTCTTGTGCATCTCTCGTCACCAGGGAACGCTTTTGAGTTTGAGGCGGTGGGCCAATGCATTGAAGAACACGTGTAACGCGTAAGTCAAGGCGAGGATGAATGCCAGCCCGGTCCAGCCTATCTCGGCCCACAAGGGAGGCGAGTAGGCAACGCACAAGCCGAGCGCGGTTGCCACGAAGACGAGTTTGTCCATGACAAGCGAGGGCCGGCCTTCCTTGAACCCCCTCCTCCGCTTGATGAAGCTTCCCAATAGGTCGCCGAGCATCGCGCCCAGCGAAAGAAGGAAGGCGAGGTAAAGCTTTTCGTAAACAGAATAACCCGCCAGATAAAACTCGTTGAAGAAGGCGACGATTACGGCGCCGGAAGCGAACCCGAACGCCATTCCGCTGTACAGGCCGCGCCACGTCTTGCTCTTTCCGAACACCGGCTGGCCGTCCCAGAATTTCTTGCCCCAATCAATTCTATTCCCCCCGCCGAAAACCACGGGAACTGCGTTGGCCAGCCAGGCCGGGAAAACGAAGACAACGAGTTGAGCCAAGTCCATACCGTTAATAAAAGTCCGCAAGTAATTAAAGGCATGAAGTTCAGCCAGCCCGTAATCGTTCTCGCCGCAATATTCCTGTTCACCGTCCTCGTGCTGACCGCGTTCAGTGGCAGCGGCTTCTCGCTGGGGGGGTGCGTTGCAAGCGTGCGCGTGGACGACTTCATTGATTACGGCTCGCCCCACGGCGTACAGGAAACCATTGAATTATTGCGCGAAGCCGACGCAGACCAGCAAGTCAAGGCAATACTGCTTGAAGTGAACAGCGGGGGCGGGAGTGCGGCCGCAACCAAGGAATTGTTCGACGCGCTGGCCGGCCTCGAAAAACCGTGCGTGGCCTACGTGGAAGACGCGGCGGCGTCCGGCGGATACTACGCCGCGAGCGCATGCCGGGAAATAGTTGCAAACCCCAACGCGTTGCTTGGAAGCATCGGCGCGCGGATGACGATTCTGAATTACGAGGAACTCTTTGAAAAAATCGGTTTAAGCGAGGAAAGCATTCAGACGGGCGAAATGAAGGACGTCGGCTCGCCCACCCGAAACATGACTCCCGGGGAAAGGGAGTTGTTACAGCAAATAATCGACGAATCCTTTCAAAACTTCAAAACGGATTTGGAGGAAGCCCGCAAAGGCAAACTCACCCCCGCTTATTACGAGGTTCTGGACGGCCGCGTGTTGAGCCCGAAAATGGCGCTTAACGCCGGGTTGATAGACGCCATTGAAACGCGGGACTACGCCGAGGACCTGGCCGGAGAACTCGGAGGCCTTGGCCCGGCGCCCGAAATACGCGCGTTTGAACCCGAATCCACGTGGGCGGATTACTTGAGCGTGTTCGCATCATCCATCACGAAAACCGTTTTAAGCCCGGGCGGCCAAAAGTTGCGTTACTCATGACCGTTGTGGGAAACGACATAGTCCTCAACTGCAAGAAGTGCTGGTGTGAATCCGGTTTCTCCCTCAAACTCGTGGAAAAAGGCGGCTGCTACGCCTGCCCGCACTGTTCAACGAGGTACAAGGTGAGGAACGGCTTCATTTACGAGGTGACGACGCTTGTTTGAAAAACTGTTCGGAAAAAAGAAGGAAGGCGAAGACCTGGACGCCTTGATAGACGAAGGCGTCAAACGCGGAGGCGTCTACGCCGTATTCCACTTCGATGCACACGGCAAGGATGAAGAATCAATTCGCAACTCGCTGGTGGACTTCGTTTCGCGCTTGACCAAGGAAGAAGGAGTCGTGTTCGGCGAAGGCCGCGTGGAAGAAGCACTCAAAAAAGAGGATGAAAGCCTTTACTCTGCCATAGCTGAGGTCACCCTCTTTGCGAAGAACTTCCGCTCCCTCCTCATGCTCGCCCTGAAATACGGCCCCGTAGCCGTGGAAGTAATCAAACCCGAAAAAATGACCCTTGAAAACGAGGACCTGCAGGGACTCCTCGTCGACGCCTCCCTAGCAAGCCAGCAATTCTCAACGCACATACTTGAAAAGACGATGAAACCCGAAGACCTCGAGGAATTCAAGAAAAAAATGGAGGCGCGCGCCGAACTCGGAAGGAAGGCCCGCGAGAAAGCCGCCAGGAAAAAGAAGTGAAAACGTTTTAACCCGCGCCGAACCAAATAACAAGGCGGAAAGGGGGCCGTGGGGTAGCCTGGTATCCTGCCAGCTTCGGGGCACTTCTTTTCTTTCGTGAAAGAAAAGACCTGCGCTAGAAAAGAAAAAAGTGCGGAAAAGTTGGCGACCTGAGTTCGAATCTCAGCGGCCCCATTGAGCGTCTCGGGGAAAACTACGTTTCCCCCTGAAACCCTCGGGTTCACCCCCCTTCCTTAACCAAACGGTTTTTCTTCATCAAAGTTCTTTTACAAAAAGAAGTTTGGTTACAAATCTCAGCGGCCCCATT
>DALH01000031.1 GCA_002499405.1 Candidatus Micrarchaeota archaeon UBA95
GCAATGAAGAGGACGCACGCGTTAATTGTTTTGGTGGGCGTCGCCGCCCTCTTAATGCTGTATTTGCTGGTTCAGCCGCCCGTTGACGTTGTTGAGGAGCCGCCCGGCGTCGTAGTCGTGATAGACGACTTCTTTTTTAACCCGGAAGCGGTGTTGATTGAATCCGGCGCCTCGGTGACGTGGTCGAACAACGGCTTGTACGACCACGCCGTGGCATTCGATTTTTTTGCTTCCCCGATTCTAGAGCCCGGAAAGAAGTGGACTCACCAATTCACTGAGCCCGGCGACTACGAGTATTACTCGCCCGTGAACGAACTCATGCACGGCACGGTCCGCGTCACAGAGTAAAACCCTTTTTATTTCCCTTCCCCGTTTATTCTCCTTATGGCTGAAAGGAGGTTTCCGGTTTACTCGGATGGAATGGGTTCCCTGACCATCGGCGACGAGGAAGCCGTGCTGGAAAAGAACGGCAAGAAAACGAAGTTCAAGAAGTCGTACGTTGTAACAATTGAAAAGGAGGGCGACCTGCCGTTGAACAAGGTTGAAGTGCGGTTCGAGTACTACGACCAGTTGGGGTCCAAGGAGGGAACTCGTTTCGCCATGCACGAAGCGGATTACCGCGCGTTAAAGAATTTGTTGGGCAAGTGATTTTTTCATGGGCTTCGTGAAGCAATTCATTGCACTGGTTTTACTGGTTTTAGTGGTTGAAGCGCAGTCCACGCTCAAGGTACCCGCGGTTTCCTCGGACGGGGGCGGCATGATAACCGACTTCGAGGCGAGGGCTGTTGCGGGCAAGGGAGGCGTTTACGTGGACGTGGAGCCGTTCGTGAGCGTTGACACGCAGGACAGCGCCAAGCAGGCTGTGCGCGTTGCCGCGCGCGAGGCAGGCGTGAACGAGGAAAAGTTTGACGTATTGTTTCACATAGTGGCGGACGCGGAGATAGTGGACGGGCCAAGCGGGGGCGCGGCGCTCGCCTTGCTCGCTTACGCCGAGTTCTCGGGCAGGCAATTGAGGGGGGACTTGGCGGTTACGGGGTCCATTGAACGCGACGGCTCAATAGGCAAAATCAGCGGGTTGCGCGACAAGCTGGACGCGGTGCGCGCGGCGGGCTTGAATTTGTTCGTGATTCCGCGGGGGCAGGCAGTGCAGGGCGGCGTTGACCTAACGGAGTTGGGGCTCCGCATGGGAGTTCAAGTAGTGGAGGCAACGGATTTGAAGGAATTGGTTTCTTATGCTTTCACGAGGGAGGGCGAGCGCATTAACGCCTCCGCGTTTGAGTTGCCGGCCCTTGAAGTGTATGCGTTGGAGGTTTCGGGCGGTGAATTCAGGGAGGTAGTGCAACGCGAGTGCGATGAGTTGAGCGGGCGCCTGCCATTGCTTGACGATGCTGAGAGGCCGGTTGCGGAAGCGGTGTTGAACGAGTCCTCGGGCCTCTTGGAAAAGGGCTACTATTATTCTGCCGCGAACCAGTTGTTTTTGGCTACTATAAGCATTGATACCCTTGAATTAACCCAGCAAAACCTGTCCAAAACCGATTTCAAGAAGTTGTTGGACGCGCTGGAAACCGATTTGAAGGCATTCAAAGCCAAAAACAAGTCGCTGGAGAACCTGGAACTGGTTTACGGGGCGGAAGCGCGCGTGTCGTGGGCGAAAAACGAGTTGGCTGCGTTGCGCGACGACTACGCTTTTTACGGGGTTGACGCCTTGCTCGCCGACTACGTTTCTGCTCGGGCGTGGTTGAGGGCGGCGAACACGATGAACGACGTGGCTTCCGGGGGCGGCGATTTCGACGAGTTCAAGTTAAGGGATTACGCCTTGGAAAAGGTGGCAAAGGCGAATGCTTCAGCCGAGTCAAGCATTTACGCGGCCCTTGACTTCGAGGTGGAGTGGCATTTGACGGGTGCGGCCACGAGTTTTTCGGAGGGGGCTTACGCGGCCGCGGCGTTTGATGCGTGCTTCGTGAACTCGTTCGTTGAAGCCGACGAATTGCTGGATGAAACCGTTGGAAGCAAGGCGTTGGGCGACCTCGTGGAAGGACCCGAAAAAATAGGGGATTACTCGGACTCGTTGTGGGCCGAACTCTACTACGCCCACTCCTTGTACAACTGGCAGGAAGCCAACCGCACCAACGAATACGATTACAAGGTGAACGCGGTCAAGTTGCAGCGCCTCGCGAATTGTTTGGCCGCCGCAAAACAGGACATGGTTGCGTTGCTTGAAGCGTCCGTCGCGCCCTCGCCTTCGCCGGAGCCAAGCGAACCCGTTTTCTCAATTGAGGTGGAGCGCGGCGTTTCGCCGGATTCCTCGAAATGGTTTTTCTTTGCGGCGCTCGTGTTCCTCGTGGGCGGGGTAGCGTTCCTGGTGTTATCGGTGCACCACAAAATAAGGAAGCGGGGGCCTGCCCTGACGCCGAAAAAACGCCTGGAATTATTGGATGACTTGTTGCTGGAACAAAAAGTGAGTGAGTCCACTTACAAGCGGCTCAGAAAAAAGTACGCGGCCAAGAAGAAGTGAGAGGCAATCATTTTTGCCTGACGGCTTCAACTGCGTTGGTTGCCGCCACCCCGCCTTGGGCGCACGCCGCAATGATTTGCCTCCACCAGCCCGTGACGTCGCCAGCCGCGAAAACGCCTTTCGCGGTTGTCGCACACGTCCTCAAATCGGTTTTCACGTAATTGTTCTCGGTTACTTCGGCGCCCAGTTTTTTAGCTAGCTCGCTTACGGGAGTCACGCCTATGCTCACGAACACGCCTTCCACTTCCAGCGTTTTTTTCTCCTTTGTCCGGGCGTCCTCGTATTCCAGGCCGGAAACCATTTTCTTCCCGATTACTTTCGTGGGCACCGCATTCAAAACGAATTCCGTATTTCCTTTTTTCCTGAGGCGGTCAACGAGCACTTGTTCGGCACGGAACTCTTCACGGCGGTGCACGAGGAAAACCTTTTTTGCCGTGTCAGCAAGCATCAAGGCGGTGTTCAAGGCGTTGTTCCCCCCGCCCACGACCGCCACGGCCTTGCCCTCAAACAACGGGGCGTCGCAGGTCGCGCAGTAAACAACTCCCCTGCCCTCGAACTCCTTCCCGCCTGGAACGCCTATTTTCCGGTATTCGGCTCCGGTTGCGAGGATTATTGCCTTGGCCTTGAATTCTTGGCCGTCAGCGGTCTTCAACGAGAACGCGGGAAACGAGCCCGACGCGTCCACGACCTCCTTGTCAACGAATTCAACTGTTTCAAGGGATTCGGCCTGCTCCCGCATCCTCTTCGCGAGCTCCAAGCCCCCCACTGACTTGAAGCCGGGATAGTTTTCTATGACGGGCGTGACGTTCATGGAGCCGCCAGCCATCTTCTCCTCGAAAACCACGGTTCTGGCTTTCCTCCTGCCCGCGTACAACGCGGCGCTCAACCCGGCGGGGCCTGCGCCGACGATCGCCAAATCGCATTCCATGATAATTAAACACCCCTTAAACTCTTTTATTGGTTACGCGTGCGAGCAAATCCTTCCCCGTAATCCGCACGCCCGCCTTGGAAAAAAACTTGGCTACGTTCGCGCAATCCTTTTCCAGCCACTCCGCGGCGCGCGGGTGCTTTAAGGAAACCCCTTGCGCGAAGTCAATGAAGTAAGGCTCGCCTTTATGCAGCATCACGTTGTACTCGCTTAAGTCAGCGTGAACCAGGCCCGCGGAAAACATTTTCTCCATGTTTTGAGCAATTGTTTCAAAGGTTTTTTCCGCGTCTTCCAGCACTACTTCGCTTAACAACGCGCTCTGGATTCCGCCCACGCCCAAAAACTCCATTACCAACACGTTTTCGCGGCACAGGAACGGCTCTGGCACCAACACGCCGGCCCCCCGGCACGCCTTGAGGTTGGCGTACTCCTTTTTCGCCCACAATTGCACGAGCGGCCTCTTCTGGCGGCTCGGCTTGTAAAAGCGGGGGTCGCCGTCCACGTAATCAAACATCTTGCGGAACGACGTGTTCTCGTACTTGAACACCTTCACGGCGCGGTAACCCTTTCCCTTGGAGGCGCGGAAAACAATTGCCTCCTTGCCCCCCGAAACCGGGCAGTCCAGAGAGTCAATCACCTTGGCGTTCAACAAGTTGATGAGCACGTCCACGGTCTTGTCCTCGAACACGCCTCCGGCTATCATGTTGCGCTCCTTGATTTGCTTGTCTTCGCGCTTCGGCGCCTTCCTTTTACCCATTCGCAGGGCCATGAAAAAGATTTAAACGGGTAGGCAGTTAAACACTACGAAATGAAGAAAAAGTTTTCCATAATAATCCCGACCCTCAACGAGGAAAAGAACATCGGCGAACAACTCAAATTGCTGCGCAAACTCGCGCCCGAAGCCGAGTTAATCGTGAGCGACGGCAGGAGCACGGATAACACGCGCTCCATCGCCAAAAAACTCGCGGACCACGTAGTAACCGAGGGCGCGGACCCCGGGCGCAGGAAGAGCATCGGCGCCGGCCGCAACCACGGCGCGCGCGCGGCGACTACGGACGTCCTCGTATTCTGCGACGCGGACACGGTTCCCCAGAAAAAGTTTTTTTCAAACATGCTAAAGGCGTTCAAGGACTACCCCGTGGTGGGTTACGGGTGCAAGGTGTTGCCGCGGGACGTGGGCTTCATGAGCAACGCCATCTTCGAGTTATTGAACCTCCTCGTGTTCGCTTCCTCTGTAATCAACCGCCCAACAATTTCCGGGAACTGCGTTGCCTACCGCAAAAAAGCGTTTTTTGAGGTGGGCGGGTTTGACGCGGAAATGCAGGCCAGCGAGGACCAGGACTTGTGCATACGCATTTCGCGCAAGGGCCGCGTGGTCTACGACCCGCACACGGTGGCGTGGACTTCCAGCCGCCGCCTCAAGCAGATGGGCTGGCTGGGGTTGGCGTTGGACTGGGGGCGGACCACGCTCAACTTCGTTTTCGGAAGGAAGAACAGGCGTTACGCAATCGTTCGCGAAGTTTAAGAAGCAGTTCAACCACATTTTTTCATGGAACTGGTGAATCCCAGGGAATCAGGGCGTGAGGAAGAAAGGAAAGAAGTTTCGCCTCTGGAACTATTGGACGCGCCGAAAAGCGTGTCCCCGCAAGTCAAGAACCTCTTGAACCACGCAATCCATCTCAGGAACCGGGCGAACAGCTTTGAAAGTCGCGAAAAAATTGATCTCCTTACCCCCAAGGAATTCAGGGATTTAACGGGCGGCATACATTTCAATCTCGTGGAAATACGTGAAAAACTCAAGGAAATCATGCCCGAAAAAGTGAAACGCGAAGTTTCCGAATACGATGCGGGCTCAAGGATTAATTTAAGCGACCGCGCAAAGGCCTACATTGACATGCTGGAGCATGACCGGGGCGTGCACGAGCGGGCAGAAGAGTTCGGGGCGTCAATGAGGAATCACAAAGCGGGCGCCACACGAGAAACCATAAGGGGG
Source organism: Candidatus Micrarchaeota archaeon UBA95 (assembly GCA_002499405.1). Classification (GTDB taxonomy): domain Archaea; phylum Micrarchaeota; class Micrarchaeia; order Norongarragalinales; family Norongarragalinaceae; genus UBA95. Next base: position 5,437 of record DALH01000031.1, read on the forward strand.
GTCTTCAAGAACGAAGCCGCCCTTTCCGCGGCGCTGGTCGGCTACTTGGAAGGCCTCCAAGAACACAAGGAACTCCTGTTTCCCTTTGGTTGATTTTTCAGCAAACGCTTAATTCCTGGCGGGAAGCGAATCCCTCGAACGCCTCGCCGTTGACGACGACCGCGGGCACGCCCGTCACGCCGTACTGGTTGCGCAACGCGTTAACCACGCCCAAATCCATGTCCACGGGCAACGCGAAGACCCACGCCTTGTCCGGGCAGTCCGCCTTCACGGCGTTGAGTTCGGCGGCCTGTAGCGCGCATTCGGCGCACTCCGAGTTCTCAGGGTAAAAATAGAGTATGGTGGTGATCGGCGAACCGCAATACTCGTTGTAGTTTTGGACGTGCATCCAGAATTCGGCGTTGAACAACGCGTACTGCTTCTTGATTTTGTAAAACGAGGCGCCCAGTTTGTTTGCGTTCTGTAACGCCTCAAGGCGCTCGCCGAGCGCTCCAACGCGCCCCAATTGCGCGCGCAACTCCTCCTCGTAGTTCGCGCAAAACGAGGGCGAATCCTTGAACGACTGGAAATATAGCAACGAGACGCGGGCTTCGTCCGCCTGAATCTTCAAGTCCTCCAACTCGGCTTGCGCAACTGCGTACCGCGTCTGGTCCAGCCACCACCCCATTGCGAGCCCCAGCGAGAACACGATGAGCGTTGCAATGAATGCCTTCACGTAAACGTCGCGCGAAATCATTTCCTGCCCCTACGGTTCCAAGCATATAGTGCGGCGCCGGCCGCCAATGCAACCAACGCCAACGACAACTCCGGG
>DALH01000018.1 GCA_002499405.1 Candidatus Micrarchaeota archaeon UBA95
TCCTTTTTCGGTGAACTTGATTCCAGAAAAATGGCAGTGCAGGTTTTTGAGGCCCTTCTCTCCCACGCCCTCGCTTATGCGCTTCAAGACCGCGTCAAAATCCTTTTCGTCCTTCAAGCAACCGTTTCCGCGCGCGTGCAGGTGCGCGAAGTCAACGCAAAACCACACGTTTCCGCCCACCGAGTCAAGGAGTTCGTCCAGCGAGCCCAGTTGCGAAGGCTTGCCCGTGGTCTCCGGCGCGAGCTTGACGTCCGTGTATTGCTTGGCGCGCCTGGACAGGTCCGCCAACTCCAAGCAATATTCCTTGAACGCTTCCTTTGGCTCCCGACCCCCGTAAAACGCTGGGTGGAAAACGCAGTAACCGCCTCCTGCCGCCTCCAACGACTCACACGCCTTGAGTATGCGCTGCTTGCTTGCCTCGCGCTTCTGCTTCTCCTTGGACAACAAGTTAACGTAATACGGGGCATGGCAGGAAAGCACGATGCCGTAATCCTTGGCGGCTTCACCAACCAAGCGCGCCTTCTCGGGTTTGAGGTTCACGGAGTGCACGAATTCGAGTTCCATGGCGCCCAACCCGAGGTCGTGCACGCATTTCACGCCTTCAATTGAATCCCCGCCGCATTGAATCGGTATGCCCGCCGTCCCGAAAATCATTTCTTCACCGCCACGATTTTCACGACGTCGCCGTCCTTTAACGCGTGCTCCCTACCGAGCCGCATGTGCGTGCGGCAATCCACCGCATAAAGAAAGCCGTGGGCCAAATCCGTGTGAACCCTTGCTGCAAGGTCCGGAGCGGTTGCGCCTTCGTCCAAGAGCACGGCGTCCGGAAGCACGCGGCCGAAATTGTCCGCGAAATGCTTTTCGTCTTCAACCGGGAAAACAGTGATTTTTTTGAGGACGCCGAACACGACCGCCTTCAACAACTCACGGGTTCCTGTAGAACCGTAGGCGTCCAAGACGCGTTCCTTGATGGAGTGCAGGGCGCCGGCGAGTTGCTGGGGCACGCCGTTGTTCACGACGAGGGACGCGCCGTCGTATTCCACGAGGCCTTTGTCGCGGGCGCGCTGCAAGGCGAGTTCCGAGTCCGCCGAACACGGTACGACGCGCAACCCGGGGAACGCGGTTTTAAGCCGTTCAATGTTTTCCCTGGCGTGCGGCGAGTCGCACTTGTTCGCCGCTATTACCACGGGCTTCGCTTTTTCGCGGAGCTTGCGCGCCAATTCAAGGCATTGGGCCGGAGTCCACTCCAAGGGCTTCTCCCAATACGTGAGTTCGTTCAAGGATTCCTTCAGCATTTGCTCGGTCACGCGGAGGCCCGACAAGGATTGCGCGAAGTCCGCGAAGCCCGTCCTCGCCTTTGAAACGTTTTTCTCCAGAACGCCGAGAAACCAGTAATCCAACTCGCTCAACACCATTGAAACGTCTTCCACGGAGTCGTGCGAGCCGGGCGCGCACGAATTGCCCTCGTTGTCCGTGGAACCCGATGCATCAACAACGCAAACCAGGGCGTCCGCCGAATTCAAGTCATTCAGGAACTGGTTCCCGCGGCCGCGACCCTCGTGCGCGCCCTCCACGAGTCCCGCGACGTCGGTCACGTTCACGGGCACGCCGCGCACGCCGCCAGCGCATTCCCCGGCGCGCGGCTTGCAGTCAACGCCGAGTTCCCGGCAAGCGCATTTCACGGGAACGAAGGCAACTCCGGCATTGGGGTTGATGGTGGTAAAGGGGTAATTGGCCACTTCGGCGGAGCCGTGGGTGAACGCGTTGAAGAGCGTGCTCTTGCCCGTGCTCGGCTTTCCCACCAACCCGATGAGCATAACAAAATTTATTGTAGTCAGGCATTAATAGTGGTTATGGACTTGGCCGCAAAATACGCACCGAAGGGCTTGGACGAGGTCATAGGCAACTCAACGGCAGTAGAAGAAGTGCGCCGCTGGGCCTTGGACTGGCAACGCAGAAAAAAAAGGGACCCGCTGCTATTTGTGGGCGCCAGCGGGGTGGGCAAGACGTGCACCGCCCGCGCAGTGGCGAACGAGATGGGTTGGCCCGTGGTGGAAACAACCAGGGATAACGCCGAGAAATTCGCTAAAACCGTTTCCTCCACGAACACCTTGTTCGGAGGAAAGGTGCTGGTGCTGGTCGACGCCGCTGACGAGGAATTCACTCCCGCGAACTTGAAGGCATTCGCGGAAGCCATCAGGGAAGCGCGCCAACCCGTGATATTCACCAGCAGGAAGCCGTGGACGCGGGGCATCGCCGCGCTGACCCCCGTAACGAAAAAGATTTCGTTCAGGGCGGTCAACTGGTTGAGCGTCCGCAAACTATTGAAGGAAATTGCGGAAAAGAAGGGAATCAAGGCGGACGTGGAATCCATTGCCCGGAAAAGCGGAGGCGACGTGAGAGCGGCGCTAAACGACTTGGCTTCGGGTTCGGTCGGCGAACGCCTGCAAAACAAGGACATTTTCTCGGCAATAATCAAACTGTTCAAAACGTCTTCCTTCAAGGAGGCGGTGGAGAGCGCGGATGCGGTGGACGAAAACCTGGACTTGTTCCTGTTATGGCTCGAAGAAAACATTCCAAGGGAGTACGAGGACGTCGAGGAAATTGCAAAAGCATTCGACGCGTTGTCGCGCGCCGACGTGCACCGGGGGCGCATAATCAGGCGGCAAAACTGGAAATTGTTGAAGTACGTGCGCTCGGTTGGGCTCGGCGGGGTCGCGCTGGCTAAAAAAGGAAAGTACCGGAAGTTCCCGCGCTACGCTTTTCCGGGAATACTGCGAAAACTCTCCGCGTCCAAAAAGAAGCGGGCCGTCATGAAGTCGCTGTCAAGAAAAATCGGCGAAAAACTCCATTGTTCGAGCGCCCGTGCAAAACAAGACCTGTGGGTCTGGGCGCGCTTCAAGGAATCCGTGGATTACTTCGGGCTGGACGACGAAGAGGAAAAACTACTCTCGGAGTTTGACTAGCTTGAAGGCGACGACGACAAGGAACAACAGGACCAGGAAAAGCGCGTACGAATTCGTGGCGTCCAAATACAGTTGTGAAAAGAATTCGGTCACCTCCTGGCTCAAGGGCTGCTCGCGCTCAAACGAGACCTCCCACTTGCCGGATATTGGCCCCGACCACGACAACCCGTTGTAAGACGTTTTCTGCACTCCGGGCTCGGGGCGCACCTCAACGTTGACCGCATCCTCCGGAAAAATCATGTCTATGGTCATTGAATTGCCCAAGGAAAACTCGCCGGTTTTGCCGGGCGCCAGGTTCAAGCGCGATGCATCCAATTCATAACGCGTGGTGCGGACCCCCATCTGGCGGGCGGAGAAAAAGCCTTGCGCGTCGTACTCAAGCGAAATGGACGCCGCAGAAGAACCCACCGAATACTCGCGTGCCGCGATTATGTTGAGGTTGCTCAGCGGCCCCAGGAAGTGGTACCGCACGTTGCCGCTGAACTTCTGCCAATCCCCGAGCGCGCTCTCGCCCTGCGACAAAAGGTAGTCGAAGGCACGCATCTCCCCCTCGGAGTCCAAGTAAAAAACGGTTTTCTCGATTACGTGTGCGTCGCCGTCGACCGTGACGCGCACCAACGCGGAAAAAGAGCGGTCGGTGTAAGCGGACGCAAACAACGCCGCAAACAATAGGAAGGCCCCGGTTCGCATGCGTTTATTACTGTCCGCCTTTTTTTATAACCATATGAAGGGATTCGCGGCCCTCGCCTTGACCGCGGCGCTTTTGGCCGCCCTCGTTGCCGGCGCCGCCAGCGCACGCAATTCAAGCGAGCGCGCACGCGAATACTCGCGCGTAATGCTCTCCCTCCAAAAACTCAAGGCAATTCAAGGCGACGTGCGGGAAACCTTCCGCCAGGTAATGGAGAGCGCGGAAGGCGAAACCATCCAGGAAAGGGTTTTGGACGTTGCGCGAAAACTTGCGCTCGCCGAACAACACCTGGAAGAAAAATACCGCGAAAACGGATTGGACGTGGGTTTCGGCGCCTGCAAAGACGAAAACATCATTGATTTCTCGTCCAACGGAGAGGACTGGGATGACCGAACCGTGCCCCTGGCCGCATCAATCCTGTATTGGGAGGATGAAATCATTGTTTCATCCAAGGGGCGCTCCCTCGTAAAAAAAGCGCCCGTGATTCCCTTGCCGTGCCTCAAGGGATTCGCGCGGTCCGGAAACGCGGAGTACGGGTTTGACTTGAATGAATTCAATTGAAGCACTGTTGGCGTTAAGCGCCTACCTCGCGTTCGTAGCCGTAATCGCTTCGGTTGCAAGCATCCAAACCGAGCCATCAACGCAAGCCGAACTGCGGATGGCGTGCGCCGTTCTTGATTACGCGGCCACCATGAACGGGGTTTCATTTGAGTTGCCCGAAAACAATTTCACTGCTTCCGAAGGCGCCCTTTACCTGGAAGGGGAAAACCGGGAATGCCTGCACGCGGTGAACTTGAAAAAAGGGCTGGTGGTAAGCGATGGCTAAAGGAATCGCATACTCGCTGGATGCGGCAATGGCGGCTGCACTCATCTTGTTCCTGTTGTTGACCGCCCACTCCTTTGCCTCAATCCAGCAGGACCGCCTGGACGCGTCCGAGGACTCTTCTTCCCGCGCCGCCCAAGCAATTACTTATTCCGAGAACCTCGTTGACGGCGGGGGACAGTCCTGCGTCACGCGGCTAACCAACGGAGTTGAAAAAACGTTTTGCGGGCCAAAGGATTGATTTTGTCGCTGGAAGCCGCGCTGGCCGCAACCATCGTGTTGTCCGCGGCGGGGCTGGCAACGCAAGGCATTGAAAACCCGTTTTACAAGAACGCGGCTTTCGCGTTAGCCGACGACTCCGCCCAAGCAGAATTGGACGGCTTTCACGCGCCCCCGGAAGTCGGGGGTTACTGCATTTCCGAAACCCCTTGCAACGCCAACTGCGTCAAGGCAACGCGCACGCAATTCAACGGCGAAGCATTTGAAGACGAGGAGTTAATCGTCTGCTGGAACGAGTAAAATCCTCTGCGAGTCAATGAAAACCCCGAACTCCTTGCCGCGCGCGGGTTGCACGGAGAACGGGCCGACGTCACGCGAAAAATTGTTGCCCCGCGAAAAGTTGCAGTGGAGTTCGCCGTCAAAGTAAATGGTTGCGTTCACGGGCGCCGACAAGTTGAACGAAAAGGACGAGCCGGGAAGGAGCCGCGCATCCCTTGCCTTGGAAGCCAGGACGTCGCAAAACGCCTGTTCGCGAACCGCAAGCGAGGCCGCCGTTGAAAAAGCGGATATCCGCGAGTAATAAGGCGCCAGCGCCGCAAAAAAAGCAATTAACGCAGCCACCACTATCAACGCTTCAATGCTGGACTGCGCGCGCCTCAATCAATTCACCAAAGTAAACAATCCATGAAAGGAATCAACCAACAACGCGTAGCCAAGGCGGTTGTTTGGTTTCATTATTTGATGTCGGCTATTTCGTCGAATGCCTTATCCGTTGACTTTTCCAATGCCTTCTTGCCTTTTTCGGCCGTGTTCTGCAACTGCGAGATGAACACGACCGCCACCGCAATCAAGGCGGCGGCAACTATGATCATTTCGATGCTTACCTGCGCTTCCTCGTCACTCCAAAAACCCATTCGCCGCACACCCAACAAGGGGAAGGGTTTCCCCGTTTTTAAAACTAGAAGAGGAGCAGGAAGCCGAGGAAAAAGGCCGCAAATCCCGCGACCCACACGCCTTGATTCCAAGCCGCGATTTTGGCTCCGTCAAAAGGGTGAATCGGGATCATGTTGAACCCGCCCAGCAACAAATTGATGTAAGCCCCCAGGGCCGCGAATTCTGAGGCTGCCCCCCCGAAGTAGAGCGCAAGGAAGAACAACGCGAGCAGGAAATTCATGGCGGGGCCCGCCAAGGCGATTTTCCCGTTTTGCTCGTTCGTCACGCGGCCGAATATGTACACCGCGCCGGGCGCGGCGAACACGAAAGAGCCTCGAGTCAGAAACGCCATTGCAACCGCGAGAAACAGCCCCGTGGTCCACGCGCGGTATTCGGCGTGCACCCCGAAGTGCAGGGCGGCGTACTTGTGCCCCAACTCGTGGAGTATGAAGGCGCTTCCGACGCTCAACAAAATCAGGATGAAGTATTCAAAGCTGAACAGGTTGTCGTTCTTGAAGAGCGAGAACGCAAGGGAAATAGTTGCAACTGAAACGATTATGTGCGTTGCCTCAACCGAACTGATGTTGAACCACTTATTCAAACCGCACTTCACCCTTGGTCTCGCTGTGGGTTATCGTGATTCTCGCAGGAATCAGGAACTCCTCATAGGACTGAATCACGCCTTCCCCGCTCAAGCCATTCGAAAAACGGATGCCGATCTTGTCGCCCCGCTTCCCATCCTCCATTGCGTGCACGAACAACACGCTGTTGGTTACCAGCTGCCGCCCCGCCACCTCGTGCGCCTGCCTCGTGAACGCCATCAGCGAGTCCCCCTTCCTGATGCCGCGGATTTTCGGGTAGGCAAAACCCGCAATGAACGAGAACGCTATTGCCAACGCAACCAGCTGCCACGGCTCGTTTAACAGGGAGCGCTCCCACCCGAACAACGGGTTGATTGCCGAAGACAGCCCGTAAAGCACCAGGGAAAGCGTGATTAAAGCCATCAACAGTTTCGCGGTCAGTTTAAAGTTCAACCGTAACCCCTCTCAACCCGTTTCTGCTGCTTCATCAACGGCTTAATGTCGTTGAAGGCGTTTTCAAAGTGTTTCGGCCCGACCTTCTTCGCATTCACGTTCTCGCGCAAGGCATTCAAACCCGCTTCGCGGCACAACGCCGAAATGTCGGCGCCGCTATACTCCTCGGTTTTCTTCACGAGTTCCTCCAAGTCCACGCCCTTGTCCAAAGGCATGCCCTTGGTATGAACCTTGAAGATTGCCAGGCGCGCCTCCTCGTCGGGCAACGGAATTTCAACGAGTTTGTCGAACCGGCCGGGCCTCAAAAGCGCGGGGTCCAGTATGTCGGCACGGTTTGTCGCAGCGATCACTACGACGTTCTTCTGGTTGCTGATCCCGTCCATTTCGGCGAGCAACGAGTTCACCACGCGCTCGGTCACGTGGCTGGACTCGTCAAGTCCGCGCGCCGAGGCCAGTGCGTCGATTTCGTCGAAAAATATTATGCAGGGCGCTGCAAGGCGCGCCTTGCGAAACACCTCGCGCACACTCTTCTCGGATTCCCCAACCCACTTGTTGAACATTTCCGGCCCGCGAACCGCGATGAAATTCGCCTCGCTTTCCGTGGCCACCGCCTTTGCAAGCAGGGTCTTGCCGGTTCCGGGTGGCCCATACAACAGGATTCCCTTCACGGGGCGGATGCCCAGGCGCGTGAACGCCTCGGGGCTCTTCAAGGGCAGTTCAATTGCCTCGGTTATCTCGCGTTTCGCCTCCTTCAATCCTCCGACGTCCTCCCACTTGACGTTGGGAATTTCCACGAACACCTCGCGCAACGCCGACGGCTGGATTCCCTTCAACGCGTCCTCAAAATCCTTCTTATTCACCTTCAACTCTTCAAGGATGTGCTTGGGAATCTCCTCGTCCTCTAGATTCATTTTGGGCAGCACCCTGCGCAAGGCGAGCATCGCAGCCTCCTTGCACAGGGATTGCAGATCGGCTCCAACAAATCCGTGCGTGTGCGCCGCCAAGTCGTCTATGCTCACGTCCTCCATGGGCATGCCGCGCGTGTGAATTTCAAGAATCTCTCTTCTACCCCTCTTGTCAGGCACGCCTATCTCTATTTCCCGGTCAAACCTGCCCGGCCTCCGGAGCGCTGGGTCGATTGCGTTGGGCCTGTTGGTAGCAGCAATTACAACTACTTGGCCGCGGCTCTTCAACCCGTCCATCAGCACGAGGAGTTGTGAAACGATTCTCTTCTCCACTTCGCCCACTACCTCCTCGCGCTTGGGGGCGATGGCGTCAATTTCGTCAATGAATATTATGGCGGGCGCGTTGTCCTCCGCCTCCTTGAAGATGTTGCGCAACTTCTCCTCCGCCTCTCCGACGAACTTGGAAACTATTTCGGGGCCCGACAGCGTGATGAAGTGGGTGTCGCTCTCGTTCGCAACCGCCTTGGCGAGCAGGGTCTTGCCGCAGCCGGGCGGCCCGTAAATGAGGACTCCCTTGGGCGGCTCTATTCCGAGGCGCTCGAAGAGTTCGGGGTGGCGCATGGGGAGTTCAACCATTTCGCGCACCTTCTGAACCACGTCCCTCAATCCGCCGATGTCCTCGTAGGAGATGGTCTCGATTTTTCCGAGTTCCTTTACTGGTTCCTCCCTGAGCATCAACTCGGTTTCGGGCGTGACGACCACCAAGCCCTGCGGCACGGTTTGCGCAACCGCGAAAGGAAAGGACGTGCCGAACACGTTTACGCGCAGGAAGTCGCCCTTGTTCAACGGCTTTCCAACGAGCGTCTTCTTCACGTATTCGGGGAAGCCGGGCGCGTAACGCGAGGGCTGGTTGGGCGCCAGCACCACCTTCTTGGCGTGCCGAATCTTCGCCTTCTTGATGATTATCCGGTCGCCCAAGCCGACGCCGGTGTTCTGCCTCAAGACGCCGTCGATTCGCGCGATGTTCAAGCCCTCGTCGGGCGGGTGGGCCGGCAGGACTATTGCCGCCGCCGCCTTCTTGCCCACTATCTCCACTATGTCCCCGGTAGTAACTCCTAGTAACGAGCGCGCGTTGGAGTCCAAGCGAACGATGCGCTTGCCGTAATCGCTTTGCATTGCCTCGGCTGCCTTCAAAACTATTTCGTTAGTCATTTCTCTCCCTAGTATATACCAACCCGAAATTACTTAAATGATTTGCGAGTCGCCCGGAAGCACGCGCTCAAGCTCTGTTACGGACACGCCCGGCCATTCCACGTGCAGTTTCTTGGATGCAACCGCCTTTGAAGAGGGCCCGGGCTCCGCGAGTTTGCCCGCGCCCGGAAAGCGCTCGGGCACTGCGCTCACCTCGCTGCCTTGCTTGAGGAGCTTGAGTTTTAGGGGCACGTTGCGGAACCACTTGCGCTCCCCGTAAATCATGAACGCCCCCTTTCCCACGAATTCGCCGGGGGAATACTTGCTCACCTGCTCTTTGGGAACGCAGTACGCGTCTGCCACGAGCAGCCCCCCCTTCCAGGCGCGGCTGTAAATGCAAGCCCACTGCGCGGCTTCCCCTAGGTCTTGTTCGGCTGCACTCCTCCCGTTCTTCAGGATTGTTGCGGGCGCGCCGTGCACGTCCGCGTGAAAGAACAAGTCCTCGCCCGTCAAGTGTTTTGCCACTAGCAACTCGTTTTGTTTCGCGTCCCTGCCCGCGACGCAGAGCAGGCCGTTGCTCGTGTGAAACCAGTGGAATTCCTCAAACCACTTTGCCTTTTTGGGTTGTTTCCTGCTCTTGGCTTTCTTCTTCAGCCCCTTGTTGAGAGAGGCGCGCGCTCCCGCCGCCTTCCTCTCGAATTTCTTGGCTTTCTCAAAGTAATCCGATGCGTTCTGGTGCGCCGTTTTTTGCGGGTCCAACAACAAGTCCATGTTATTCCTTGGGCGGGCGCGCTTCTTTTTTGTTTCCCCAGTTGGCTTTCGTGAGGCATTGCGGGTCCAGGCACATGACGAAGGGCCTGCGTCCTTTGCGTATCACTTTGACTATGGGGGTCCCGCATTTTTCGCATACCTGGTCAAGGGATTGAATCAAGGCGTTCTTGGGCAGGGGGTATGTTTGCTTGCAGTCGGGGTAATTGTTGCAGCCAACGAACAACCCGAAACGCGACTTTCGCAGTATCAAGTCGCCGCCGCACTTGCACTCGCCGAGCTTGTTTTGTTCGCGGCGCGTTTCCTTCAAGGCCGACAACAGGTTTTTACCTATTTTTTCCTCGCTTTCCTTGAACTTCCTCAAAATTTTGTCTAGGTCTTTCCTGCCGTGCTCCACTACTTTGTCGGGGTCGGCCTTGCCCTCGGAAATCTGTTCCACTTCGGCCTCGATTTCGCGAGTGAGTTTTACGCTTGCAATCTCGTCGCAGTAAGAGTGGAGGGTGCGGTAAACGCTTAACCCGAGCTCGGTTACTTGAATGCTTTTACTCCCCGTCAGGTATCCGCGGTTGAACAGGGTTTCAAGGATTTGGCTGCGGGTCGCCTTGGTTCCGAGCCCCTTCTTCTCGAGTTCGCGCACTGTTGACGCGGCGGTGAAACGCTTCGGGGGTTGCGTTTCCTTCTCGATTAGTTCGGGCCCCTTTACGCGTAGAACTTGGCCGTCCTTGTAATCCGGCAAAAGGGTTTCCTTGATTGAAGCATACCCCCCGAAGAATTCAAGCCACCCTTTTTTGAGGACGGTGGAGCCATTCGCCAAATAATTTTCTTTACCGAGGCGTAGAATTACGGACAACGATTCCTTGACGAGGGAGTCGGCGAAGCACGCGAGGAAGCGCTTCACCACTAGGTCATACAACTTGGATTCAACCGTCCTCAAGGCACCTGGCTTTTCGCCCGTCGGAAATATGGCGGGGTGCGCTGGGTCGTCCTTCTTGCCTTGCGACGGGGCAAATTTCTTGGATTCAATTAGCTTCCTCGCCAGCACGGAATACGACGGGTTCTCCGCCAGTTTCCGAATCACCTCATCCAAACCGAGTTCAACGGAAAGCTTTTGCGAGGAAGTGCGCGGGTAGGAAATCAAGGCGGCCTCGTAAAGCGATTGCGCGATTTTAAGGGTTCGCGCCGGCGAGAAACCGAAGCAGCGGTAGGCATCGGTTTGAAGCGTGGTCAAGTCGTAGGGGTGCGGCGGCGCCTGCCTCACCTTCTTCCGCGTCACCCCGGTTATCCTTCCCTCGCCAGCGCTTTTTTCAAGCGCCTCATCCGCCTCCGCCTTGTCGAAAAACCGTTCTTTTTCGTGGACGAATTCCGCGTCGCCGTCCCAGGCGAACAACTGCCAGAACGGCTCGGGCTTGAATGAAGCGATTTCCAGTTCGCGTTTTGCGAGGATGCTTAGGGCGGGGCCCTGCACGCGCCCAACGCTCAATACCTTGAACGCGCCCGCCGAGCGCACGGCCTGCATGAGAGCGCGCGACAAATTGATGCCGTAAAGCCAATCCAGTTTATGGCGCGCCTCGCCCGCCAACGCGTTATTCAAATCCATTTCCCGCAACTGCTTGAAGGCGCGCCCCAATTCCGCGGGGGTAAGCAGCGAGAACTTCATTCTCTTCAACGGCTTGCCGGGTGCCAGGAAGCGCGCCACGTTCCAGCCGATGAGCGAGCCCTCAATGTCGTAGTCGCACGCCACTATCACGGAATCGCTTTTCTTGGCGAGTTCTGCGAGCGCCGTCAAATATTTTTTCGTGAAAGCCGAGCCGTCGCTGACTTCGCAGGACGGCACCCACTCTATTTCGTAGATCGGGTAACCCGAACCAGTGCCTTTTTGCTTCAAGCCATACAGGTGCCCCACGGCGGGGGCAACAAAATATTCGCCGACCGTGAAATGCTTCACGCCGCGCCCTGACGCCTTGGAAGGGACGCCAAGTTCCCTTGCCACGGCTGCCGCGGTTTTTGCCGCAACGCTCGGCTTCTCGCAAACGATTAACGTGGCCACGGGACAACGCAGGCAAGGCAAGCATATAAATCTTATCCAGAGAATCGTCTTTCATGAAGCGGGTTCCAACCGGCGTGCTCGGCTTGGACGAACTGATGGGGGGCGGCCTGCCCGAAAACAGCGTCACCCTATTGGTCGGCGCAACCGGAACCGGCAAAACCGTTTTCGCAACCCAGTTCGCTTTCGAGGGCGCGCTTCGCGGCGAAAAAACAATTTTCGCGGGTTTCAACGAGTCCGCCCAAGAATTAAGGGAATCCGCGAACTCTTTCGGCTTCAACCCGACGCCCCTGGAAAAAAAAGGAAAACTGTTGTTGTTCGATTGCTCGGCGGCGCGCGCCGGCGCCTACCCCGAAGGCAAGGGCTTGAAGCCGCACGAGGAAGCCGAAAGCGCGATAATGCGGGAGTGCACTGCATTCAAGGCCCGCCAGCTCGTGATTGATTCCTTCACGCCGCTGGCGGGGGAACGACTACGCGAACAATTCCACAGCCTTTCAAGAAGAATGAAGTTAGCCGACTTAACCGTCCTCGTGGTCGCCGAACCGGATTGCGCCCCGGTTCACGAGGCGGACAACGTCATTTTTTTGGGGTGCGAAGACAAGCCCTGCCTGCGGATTTTGAAGTTGCGGGGTTCCTTGCACAGCACTCGAAGGCACCCTTACGCGATAACCTCTTCCGGGTTCGCAGTTCAACGCGCCGACTTCCAGTTCTAGTTTCGTAGTCGCGTATTGCGGCGTGCAGTGCCTGGTCCGCGAGGTTGGAGCAATGCATTTTTATCGGGGGCAGCCCGTTCAACGCCTCAGCTACGTCTTTCTTGGACAATCCGGCGGCTTCCTCCAGCGTCTTGCCCAAAGCGAGCCCGCAAATCATGTCCGTGGTGGCGATGGCCGAAGCGCAGCCGAACGTCTTGAACCGCAGGTCCTTGATCCGGTTGTTTTCAACCTTCAAGTAAATCGTGAGAAGGTCCCCGCACACCGGGTTTCCCGCGGTGCCCACGCCGTCCGCGTCCTCCAACTCGCCCGCATACCTCGGGTTCTCAAAGTGTTCAATCATTTTTTTCGAATACTTCAAACTCATTTGCTTACACCCGTCAAAGTCCGGTACGCAGACGCGTTTTCCGCGTTCAACGAACTTATTTTCCTCAAGGCGGCTATTGTTTTCGGCAGGACCGAAACAACGTAATCCACTTCCTTCTCAGTAGTGAACTTGCTCAACGTCAGCCTCAACGAGCCGTGCGCCTTCACGTGCGACAAACCCATTGCGAGCAATACGTGGGACGGTTCCAGGGACTGGCTTGAACAAGCGCTCCCGGTGGAGGCAGCCACGCCGCGCGCGTCAAGGCGCAACACTAGTGCCTCTCCTTCCACGAAGTCGAACCCCAAGTGCGCGTTGTTCGGCAACCGCTTCTTTGCGTGGCCGTTCAACCACGAGTCCGGTATTTCAAGCGCGCGGCGAATGAGTTTGTCCCTCAAGCGAGTCATCTTCCTCGCATTTCCCTTCAAATACTTTTGCGAAAGAAAAACCGCCTCGCCGAAACCCACTATGCCTGGAACGTTTTCCGTGCCTGCGCGCTTCCCGAACTCGTGCAAACCTCCCGTGATTAAGGGGGACAAGGGAACGCCTTCGCGCACGAAGAGCGCGCCCACGCCCTTGGGCCCGTGAATCTTGTGAGAGGAAACTGTTATCAGGTCGGCGTGCTTCGCGGACACGGGAATCTTTCCAAAGGACTGGACCGCGTCCGTGTGGAAGAGCGCTCCGGCGTCCCGGCAGATTCCCGCGATTTCTTGCAACGGTTGAACGGTGCCAACTTCGTTGTTCGCATGCATCACCGAGACGAGCGCCGTCCGCTTGGACACCGCTTTTTCCAGCTCCCCAAAATCAATCATTCCGTCGCCGTCAACGCCCACGCGCTTCACCTTGACGCCGGCGCGCTCCAGCGCCTCCGCAGTGCGCAGGACCGCGGGGTGCTCTATTTCGCTGACCACCAGCTCGCTCCGCTTTGTTGACGCGGCGAGAACCCCCCGCAATGCCAGGTTGTCTGCTTCGCTGCCGCTCCCCGTGAAAACGATTTCGCGCGGGCCTGCCGACAACGCCTTCGCAATTGTTTCGCGCGCCTCATCCACCGCTTCTTCCGCCTCCCTCCCGAAAGCGTGCAGAGAGGAGGGGTTGCCGTACTTCCCCAAATAATATGGAAGCATTTTTTTGACCGCGCGGGGGTCGGTCATTGTAGTGGCGGCGTTGTCCAGGTAAACCCTCATTTTCCGCACCCGCAAAGGGAACACTTGTAATCCGTTATCACGCCGGCAAACGTTTTCAGGAACTCCAAACAGTTTCGCTTCAACTCGCGTTTCCCCAGCGCCGTGACAACGTAAAATTTTTTGCCGCGCGTTCCCTTTCCGGAAACGCGGATGAGTTCCCTGCGCATCAGGCCCGCAAGCACGGGATAAAGCACGCCTTGCGTGATGCTCGTCTTCTTCAATGCGTTGAGTTCCTTCATCAACTCGTAGCCGCACGACTTTTTCTTGGATAAGAGCCAGAGGACCTGAAGCTGGAGCAAACCCAAATCAACGTTTCGCCCGACCGACATGTAGGTATTGCGACACGTCACCTATTTAACGTTTCGGGTTTAAAGCAGGGCGGGGGAGTCGAACCCCCTTATCTCGCTCTGCAGGCGAGCACGTGGCCGTTCCGTCAGCCCTGCGGCGCTAAACGTTTTGGTCTGGTTTATTGAAAAAGTTTCGCACCCGGACGCGCAACGAATTGAATTCCAGGAGGCCCCGATAAACCGCGTCCTTCTTGAAGGCGAGCAGGTATGCGGCTGCGAACAACGCACCATAGGCGTGGACGAATAAATCCGTGTGCGTTGCGTGCTCGCGTTCCTGTCCCTCCGCCACCACGCGCACCTTTTCCTCTGTTTTCTCCAGGCCTTGGCGGGCCGCTTCGGCTTCCTCGGTCAGACCCGCGTTCTCAAACGCGGTTATTTGCTCCTTCAACGCGCTGGTCTCGCTTGCAAAGCTTTCCGCCTGCTGCTGATTCATAGCGGTCACCAACGGGAAAATCGCGGCGTAGGTTATGAGCGGCGCGGCAATCAAAAGGGGAATCGCCCGGGAAGGGTTGAGCATCATCGCCGCCGCCATCACGCCACTCAGCCCCGCGCTGGCTCCAATGAGAAAGGAGGATGGATTTATCAATGAAAACATTGCGCTGGCGAAAAAGCCCGAGAACAAAAAGAGCGAGATGGTGTCAAGCCACGACAGGGACTGCTCCAACAGGAAGATAAAGAGCAACAAAGGCAGCAGGTTGCCCAACAAATGGTATGCCCCAACGTGATAAAACATGTGGGAGAACAGCGCTCCGGCTTGGTTGAAAGAGAATGCATTTTCGGAGATGACTTCGTTGGGGAGGTAAAGCGTCCCTTGGGACTGAAAGAAGTAGGGGGCGAGTATTGCCGCCGCCAAGACGAGGGTTGCAATCGGGAAACGCATGAAGAACAAACGGCGTAAAACAATTTATACGGTTAAGTATTGGGAGCAGAGATGAAAGAGAATTAGGCCGGCTCTTTGGGAGCCAGCAAGGCGACCATTTCAACCCACCTATACAGAATACGCATTAAGGAATCCCTGCAAGTAAATAAAAGGATTACGAACTACCAGAACCGAGTAATTCCGCTTTTAAGCGGGCCCAGAGGGACGGTCGCAACCTTTCTTTTTTCATCAATGCCTAGCAAACGCTTCCGCGTTTGCAGGCACGCGAACCACAACGGTTCGCCGTGTTTTTTCTTTCACGAAAGAAAAAAGATTGTTTCGAACCCTCGACACCTCGGTTAAGAGCCGAGTGCTCTGACCAGGCTGAGCTATGGGCCCGCGGAAGGTTTTTGGACTTGCGTGATTTAAGATTGTTATGGTTGTAGCCGTTGCGCGGTTGGGCCACCGCTCCAAGCGCGACAAGAGGTTGAGTACGCATTGCGCATTGATTGCGCGCGCCTTTGGAGCCGAGCGAATGGTTTACTTCGGTGAAAAGGACGCCGTATTGGAGGCCAGCGTTCGGGGCGTTGTTTCGCGTTGGGGCGGCTCGTTTGAAATCGAGCACGGCAACTCGTGGAAACGCCTCTTCAACGAAGAAAAAAAACGGGGAACAAAAATAGTTCACCTGACCATGTACGGCTTGCCCTACAAGCGCGTGTTGCAATCGGTCAAGGGGAAGCGCCTGCTCGTGGTCATCGGTTCCAAAAAGGTTCCACGCGGGATTTACGGGGAAGCGAACTACAACTGTTCAATCACCAACCAACCGCACTCCGAAGCCGGGGCGCTCGCCGTGTTTCTGGAAGGCCTGGGTTTGCAGTCGCGCTTCAGGGGGGCGAAATTGAGGTTGAAACCCTCTGCAAGAGGCAAACGTTTCACGACTAAATATAAATAGTTATCTGACCAGAATAATGTTCATGCCGGAAGGTAAGTCGTTGAGGGGGCTCTATTCTTTTGTCAGCGAGCGCACTGGCGGCGATGGTTTGAAGGTCTTGAAGGCCCTCGGCGACGGCGCGACCGATGACGTCATAGAGCAAAAAACCAGTTTCAAGGTTTCCAACATCCGGCACTTGTTGAACGTGTTGCACGAAAACGGCATCGTGAACTACACGCGCGAGAAAAACATGCAGACGGGCTGGTTCACGTACACGTGGTATTTCGACGTGGATCGGACAACTCAAAACCTGTTGCGCGCGAAGCGAAGGCAACTCGCGGGCCTGAAGGTCCGCCTCACCAAAGAGGAGACAAAGGATTTTTATCAGTGCAACAAGAAATGCCGGCCGCACGGTTTCGAGGAGGCGTTCGACAACAGCTTCAAATGTTTGGAGTGCGGCTGCAGGTTGAAGCCGGAAAAGGACTCACACAAGGAAAAACGCTTAAACGAATTAAACGAGCAAATCAACTCTTTGCAACAACTGCTCGGCAACTTTGAGTCGAACGAGTTATAAACGCGAAAACGCAAATTCTTCCTGTTTTTAGCGGGGTAGGGTAGCCAGGAGTGCCCGCTGGGCTCATAACCCGGAGATCGGAGGTTCAAATCCTCTCCCCGCTATTTGTAGGGGCTGTGGCTCCTCTTGTAAGAATAGTGCCCGTATTTGGGCTTCTCCGGTTCGGCTGGTTCTTCTTCCTCCTCTACGGACGTCGAAGACGAGACCAGAATGATTTTTTCGGCGGCTTTAACGCTCTTGTAGAGAATCGTTTTCTCGCGGAAGATTTTTCGCGCCTCATCCTTGCTCGTAGCCCTGATGGGTTCCAATGTCAAGCGAACGACCTCGCCTTTCTGCAGATCTATGATGACATCGTAGACCTTGCCCAACTGGTCCGCGGAATCCGTGTAAATGTCCATGCCTATGAGCTGTGAAACCTTCAACAATTCAATCAACCTCTACTAAACCATTGAAACCGTAATTAAATACTTTATGCAACGCGTATTAACAACCGTTTTCTCGACTCGTTGAGCACGTGACCATAATCCCTGTAATGCGACACCGCGGTCAGGAACAGGGGGTAGCCGCCCGGCGTCGTGCGCGGCGAAGACCAAACCTTCAAGTGAATTGAGCGCTTTTCGCCGGGTTCAAGGACTCCTAGACGGGTTTCCTTCTGGTTGGATAAAAGGTTGGATTCAAAACCCAGCTTTTTTGAAGTGAACGCAACCAGGGACGTGAGCATGGGCTGATCGCTGTTGTTCGTCAAATAAACCGACAACAAAAGGTAGTCGTTCTTGTACGGCCTCAAACTCAATGGGTGCACCGAATAGTCAATTGAGTAATTGGATTGCGCTAGAACCGGTTTCTTGCCAAACAAATCAAACAACGCCATTTTACGCTAGAAAGAGTCCCACGCAAAATAAAAGCGTTCCCAAATCACTGACCCCCCTCACTTCTACTATTCACTATTCGGCACGATCGGGTTTTGGACGGGTTTAGGGCCGGGTTTGATTTTGAAAAGAACCAGAGTAGGCGGCGCCCCCGGTTGCCCCCATGAAAACGAGTTGACAAATCCTGGTTCCAGGAACCAACTCCAATTCGTTCGGCGAAGCATTGAATATTTCCAATACCTGGTGGTTGTTTGAACCCGGTTGAACCAGTCCAGAACTCACGTGAACAAACAATCCGCTTCTTGCGAAGCGACTCCTTCCCTCTATAAAAGCGCACAAGGAATCAGTCAACTTCAATTGTTCTAAGGTTACTCCCAACACTAGTTGCCCGGGTTTTAATGGAAGAGCTTCCCCGCACTCTAACTTCCTAGTATGGTAGTATTCTTTTGAATAAGAGAATTCGTCATCCAAACGCGTTTTTCTATTTGTTTTTCTGTAAACCCTGAACTCGTTTCCCAAGCGGAAGTCAATTGAACAAGGACCAACCAACGACTCATCAAAAGGAGTTATTATTATCTCCTTGTTCTGAATTGCTTCAAGCAAAGCCGCCCTAGACAAAATCATGAATTCATTACGCAAACGTTTATTTTATTTGTCGCGTATTCAAATGAATGCGCAAACTGGAGCAGCGCACGCGAGAATAGTGGAAGTGAAGGGGGAGTCCATTGAATGATTGGACGTGTTTTTGCAAGGGAGTTGCTTGACTCGCGTGGAAACCCGACCGTGGAATGTGAGCTGCAAACCAACAAAGGGGTTTTCCGTGCGATGGTACCCAGCGGCGCTTCCACCGGAACGCACGAAGCACTTGAACTCCGCGACGGCGGAAACCGCTATCACGGCCAGGGAGTGCAAAAAGCGGTGAAAAACGTCAACGACGTCCTCGCGCCCCTCGTCCTGGGAAAAGAGCCTCGTCAAGCCCTCGACCAAAAACTATTGCAAGCCGACGGCACGCCCAATAAGCGCAGACTAGGCGCAAATGCAATCCTCTCAATCAGCATGGCAATCTCGCGCGCTGCCGCGGCAGACCAGGAAAAAACCCTGTACGAATACGTTTCCCGATTGTCTGGGCGAAAGCCCTCGATGCCGGCAATAGCTGCGAACGTCGTCAACGGCGGCATGCACGCCGGCAACGCCCTAAAGATACAGGAATACCTGATTATTCCCAAGGGCGCGTCTTCGTTTACGGACGGGGCGCGCATGGTTTCAGAGACGTACCACGAGCTCAAAAAAATTTTGAAGGAAAAATACGGCCCCGAAGCAATCAATGTTGGAGACGAAGGAGGTTTTGCGCCACCCCTGTCCGACAACTGCGAACCCTTTGAACTCATCAGCCAGGCGATTGAGGAGTGCGGCTACGCCAAAAAAATATTTTTCGGGCTGGACGCGGCAGCAACAAACTTTTATGAAAAAAACAAGTACGTTCTTGACAAGGAGTATTCGGGGCGGGAACTCGTAGACTACTACCTGGGCCTAGCCAAAACATACCCTATCCTGTGGGTAGAGGACCCGTTTGCAGAAGACGATTTTGAATCATTCGCCGCCCTCACCTCAAAAGCCAAGTTCGCGGTGGTGGGAGACGACCTGGTCGTAACCAACCCCAAACGCATCAAGACCGCCATTCAAAAAAAGGCGTGCAACTGCCTCCTCGTGAAGTTGAATCAAATCGGCACGGTAAGCGAGGCGATTAATGCCGTGAAAACCGCGCGTTCGGCCGGCTGGACCACAATGGTCTCGCATCGTTCGGGGGAGACGGAGGACGCGTTTCTGGCGGACTTCGCGGTAGGCGTGGGCAGCGAATACGTGAAAATAGGTGCGCCCGCGCGCAGCGACCGCACCGCAAAATACAACCAGTTGATGCGCTTGGAGGAGCAACTCACCGCCTAGACAACGCGCGCGGCAGCAAGTCGAATTGCCGGATTGTCGGACCCTTTTTGCACAACTCCTCGCCAAACGTTTTTCCGCCGGGTTTCCCGGGCCTTCCGTCAAACAACAGGTATGGAATCGGGTCGACCGTGTGCGCCTTCTTCCTGCACGACGTGCAATGGTCCGCCCCCACGACTATCATGGTTTTTTCGTCCAAGCCGATGCCCTCCAAAAACGCGTCCACGCGCTCGATTTCGCGGACCTTGGCGTGCACGTCGCCGTCGTGCCCCGGCAAATCGGTTGTCTTGAAGTGAACGAAAACGAAGTTTTTTCTCTTTAACGCGCGCTTCACGGGCCGGGCCTTCAACATCACCTCTTTGAAGGAGTCCCCAACGTCTTCGGGAACGAATTCAATAGGGATTCCCAGCAGCCGGCACACCCCCGTGTTCACGGCGATGCCCGTAACCGCCACGGGCTTGACCCCAAACCGTCTGGAGAAGGGTTTAAGTTTTGGAATTTTGTTGCCGAAGCCGCGCGGAAGCAAAACGTTCGCCGCCGGCTTGCCTTTTTTCTTGCGCTCCTTGTTAACGGGATGGCCGGACAAAACCCCGAAACTTTTTTGCACGAATTCGTTGACGAGGCGCGCCGTCCTCCTTGCAGAGGGCTTCTTCGGCTTGGCCTCCCCAACCATTACTCCGGTTTGCTGCGGGTCTGGGCTGGTTATTTCGGGCGAGTAACGCCCCTTCTTGAATACGAGGATGCCGCGGTGCGTGGTCGTGGCCTTGAACTCGAAGGGGACCCCGAATTTCATGGAATTGATTGCCCGTTCCAGGGCAGTGGTGTCCTGAATTCTTCCCGCGCGCCTGTCAACGACGACGCCTTCTCCGTTTATCGTCGCGAAATTGCAGCGCATGGCCAGGTCGCCGTTCTTGACACATATTTTTTCGCCTATTGCTTCAATAATGCCTCGGCCATGCGGGAAACTGCGCACATCGTAACCGAGAAACGAGAATGTCATTGCGGAAGCGTCGCTTATGGGGACAATTGAACCCAAGCCCACGGGATTCAAGAAACCGCACTCGCTTTTGTCCAGCAACGAGTCCAAGAACGGAGTGTTCGCGTATTCCAGGGGAGTCTTCCCGCCCAATTCGCGGTATTCGTCTTTTTCGCCGTATCCGTCAAGCAAGCAGTAAAGGATTTTCCTCAAAAACAACCCACCGGCAGTCATTACGTTGCTCGGTTATTTATATGATGCACGCCAAAATCAGTTCATGAAGTGCACATGTCAGTCTTGTTTCTACGAGTTCAACAGCGACGACCCGCTAGAACCGTGCCCCAACTGTCATTCCCACGACGTGAAACGCACGAAGGGCAAGGTAATCGAGAAAAGCATTAAAAAAGAGGTCTCAAAAAGCACCAAGTCCTCGTGGAAGGAATTCCACTCAAGCGGGTCATCCAACGAGTGCCCCAACTGCGGTGGTTCCGAGTTCACGCGCGACTTCAAGCACAAGGAAAAGGTTTGCAAAAAATGCGGCCACATACTGGCCTTGCCGAGGAACACTAAATGTTGAAGCAGGTGAATACGTTCCTTTACGCAATCTGGGCGCTCATAACCACCCTCGCCGGCCAGTTGATTGTCTTGCTCTTTGACGCCCCTCAGTTCGCCCTCGCCCTGGAATACCAGGTTTACGTCGGCCTAGTGCTCGTAGGCCTATTCATACTTTTTCCTTGAGGCCCGCCCACCACGGCCCCTTCAAGGCCTTGAATTCAGCCAGCAATTTCTTGGCGGACTCGGTCTTCAACGCTTTTTCAACGCGTTGCATCCAGTCCCCCGCGAGCCGGTAACCCGTTGACTCGTATTCCAACGCCTGCAACGCGCACTCCAAGTAATCCGCGTCCTTCAACACCGCGCGCTCTTTTTCGTTCAATTCAGTCAATCGCGTTTTTTTGGGCAAGGCACCCCACTGATCTTTTTCGGCGCGCGCCTCAGTTTCCACCTTGTTCTTGAAGTAGTTGGAGGCCACTTTGTGCAGGTCGCCGGTCCGCGTCTCGGGCGCATCGTGAAACACGGCGTGCGTGCACAGCTTTTCCGCGTCCAAGCCCTCTTCCCTTGCAAGAAAGTAGGCCACGGCCGCGGCGCGCCACGAATGCTCTGCAACGCTCTCCGGGTCCTTGACGCCGGCGTACCACCAGCCCGTGCGCTTGCTCAACTTCAAGACGCCCAACTCGGACAAAAATCGTGCAACTTTCTTCTTCATCTCAACACCGATAACGGCATCGCGACCAGAAATAAGAAGGTTGCCTTGCGCATCACTTCGTCGTGCGTTTTTTCGGCCATTCAGCAGGTTCAACCTCTCGTGTCCCCCGGTTTTTGAAGATGCCTTTCAGGTGTTTCCTTGTCCCAAACTTTTTTTCACTGGTTTCCAGAACCAAACACTCTTCAACCATGCCTTTAAACAATTCCCTTGCATCCGCCAACGAAAAATAATGATACCACGCGTTGTTGCCCCGCCGGAACGTGTCCTCCTCAACGCGGGCGCCCTTGCCGTAACGGAGGTCACCCACCGCGAAGTCCCGGAACAAGAGGCGGCCGCCCGTTTTCAAGACGCGTCGCGCCTCGGCGACCGCTTTTTTCCGTTCGGCTTCGGACAGGTGGCTGAACACGTGGCGGGCAACAACGAAGTCAAAGAACCCGTCTTGGAACGGGAGCGAACAGCAATCACAGCAAACTATTTCCGCGTTCGGGCGTTGCTTTCGTGCCAGGGCGCAGGCGTTCTCGGAAACGTCAATTGCATATAATTCGTCCGCGGAAATGCTTTTCAAGCCCTTGCCGTTCCCGCAACCCAGTTCCAGCACGCGACCGCCCAGTTCAAGGCGTTCAGCGGGTCCGACCCACAACGCGCCCTGCCTCCCGTACTCTTTTTCCCAAGCGTAGTGGTGCGGCTTGTTCCTCGGGATGTGCGTGTTGGGATACACGAACCCTTTTTTATTTTAGTCGTTGAAATGCCTTCGTGTTTCAAACCCTTTACCTTCCCGAAGCAATGCGCAAGGAGTTGAAGAAGCCGTTCGGACGGCTCGTCAAAAAACCGCCGAAGACCCTGAAAAAGGAGTTCGTGGTATGCGTGGGCGACGAGTCGTGCCGCGCCCTCTTGAATGCGGGCTTCACGCCGGAGCTGCAGGTGTTTGATTGCAAGACCAAACGCGCCAAAGCCGAGCCCCTGCCGCCTTCAAAACTCTCGGAACGCGTTTGCAGCAACCCGGCCGGCTCCATCACCGCCGAGTCGTGGAATGCTTTGAAACGCGCTTTTTCAAGGCCCTCCCGCGTGCGTGTGAACGGCGAAGAAGACCTGCTTGTTTTGCCCTGCGTTTTGCTGGCGCCGGCCGGCGCCGTCGTGGTTTACGGCCAACCCGGCGAGGGCCTCGTGCTCGTGCGCGCCTCGAAACAGCGAAAGGGCTTCGTTCGTCGCCTCCTGAAATGCTTTTCAACAACGCCTCCAACGCCTTCCTCAACGCTGGAGTGACTTTTTCTCCTTGCAAAAACGTTTCCACTTGTTTGGGAGTCAATGACTTGAAGCGCGCCACCTCGCAATTGGGCTTCAACTCTTTTTCAGTGATTCCAGTGAAAACAAAGCAGTCCTGATTCTCCTTGTAAGGGTTGTGCCTTGATTT
Source organism: Candidatus Micrarchaeota archaeon UBA95 (assembly GCA_002499405.1). Lineage (GTDB taxonomy): Archaea > Micrarchaeota > Micrarchaeia > Norongarragalinales > Norongarragalinaceae > UBA95. The sequence continues at coordinate 23,002 of DALH01000018.1, forward strand.
CTCGCGAACCCTTTTGAACGGCGTCAACGCCGCGCGCACGCCTGCTTCCTCCATCAACTCGCGTTCAGCCGCTTTTTCAACGCGCTCGCCTTTCACGACGTGGCCGCTCGCCGTGAAGTCCCACCACAACGGCCAAGTCTCCTTGAGTGCGCTTCTTTGTTGCAGGATGATGCGCCCGTTCTTGAACAACAGCACGCAAGCAACCCTGTGCCTCAAGCCCTTCAGGTGTGCTTCAAGTTTGTCTGCCCAGCCAACCACGTTTCCCTCGCAATCAATAATTGGGAGGGTCTCCAATTCACAACACCGGGGCGGGTAAAACGAGCGAGGCAACTATCACCAACAAGAAGAAGGCCAAGCCGTCGTCCAGGTCCTGCCACATTATTGGGATTGCGAGGGCAACGCCCGCAAGCCACAAAGGAGTCGCCCCCACGCTGATCAAGTAGTAAGCGTAAATCATTCCAAGCAAAAAGAAGAACAACAAGACAGAAACGGTTTTCCTGAGGAGAAAGGAGAAAACGCTTTTCGCGGTGCTGAAAATCTTGTGGCCGAAACCCATACTGTTTTAATGCGCGTCCCTGTTTTTATTTTGGTAGCGTCGTGAGGCGAGCGATGAAAATTACAAGAAAACTCGGAGTTGCTATTCCCGTTGCAGCGGCGCTGGCCCTCGGGGGTTTTCACGCCCCACCCAAATACGAGGCGCCCGCGGAACGACCGCCAATAGTAGAGTTTCAACGGGTTAGACCCGAAAACCGCTTGATTCTTTTGCGAACCCTGCGCGAAGCAGAAGCAAGGCGCTTGCCTATCAGAGAAGAGCCGCACACGCCCCACAAAAAATTTAAAATAGAGTTTGAACTTCCTAAAGCAGTTCTTAAGGGTCCAAAGGTTAAACGCTAATCAACGCCCTTCCTGCGCTTGACGCGCCACGTCTCAACCAGCGAACTCCACTCGCTGCCAGCGTGTTGCATTGCCTCGCCAAAACGCTTGCTCAACTTCAACACCATGCGGTGCCTCTTGTCTCTTCCCTCTTGCCCCGAGGGATTGACGCGCTCGCGCGCCAGCAAACCAAGACGAATCATCTTGGGAATCACGAGGTTCCGCAGCGTTGAGTTGGGCACGCCGTTCTCCTGCGCCCAGACCGCAAGTTCGTCCCCGTTAACACTCTCCTTGTCTGACAGGAATGAAACCAGTTTCAACGCAATTGAATACTGCGCTTCCTGCAAATCCGGAGGAAAAACAAGTTTCAAAACGTCCTCTTTCTCCCAGCGCGCGCTCCAAGGCATTGGCGGGTTGTTGTAATCCAAGAGCAGGGCTCTGCGGCTCGAAATACCGCGTGACGCAGGCCCTTCGCCCTTTTCCTTAACCATCACGAGTTCAAACGCCAAGCCGATATAATAGCGTTATGAGGGAACGCTTCCATTGTTTCCACTGAATTTTTGGCGGTATAGCGCCGAACTGGCGAGCTTTGTTCGGAAAAAGAGTTTTCGTGTTAAAACAATCCGTCAACAACAACCTTTTGTGGCTGCCCAGCTTCAAACAAGGAATTTATGAGGTTATTTGCTGGTTTGAGTTGCTTTGCCTATAATGCGGCTTTTTGGTTTGGTTGGTTTTTCGCTTAAACTAAAAAGAGTGGGCAGGTTTTTGCGTCAAGCAAAAAATTTGCAAAATTTTTTTCAGTTGAGCTCCGTTATTCCATTAAACACCGTATTGGTGTTTTGAATATGCGTTTTTTGACTGGTTTGGCGTTGCATTTTTCATGCGTTTACCGCGTTTTTTCAAAAGTACAAACATACTAAATTATATTGTTATGTTGTTTTTATTTTGAGGGTTTTTTAGTGGAAGCACGTCAAAATGATGTAACTGATGCCTGTTCTAACCGCGTTTTGCATTATTTTAGGCAATTTGGGGTGTTCGCCCCTGCCCGAGCCGCCCCTTTTTATTATTCAATACTATTTTAACATAACGTTTCCTTGTCTGTGCTCGTGGTCGGGTTCGTTGCGTTGCCATTATCTTGGTGGTTCGTTTTCTATGTTTTATTGTTTTGTTATTGGTTTGAATGTTAGTTTGTGGGCTATTTCTGCAGCGTGTGCAAATACCTCTTCGTCTGTATAGTGATTGTCCAGAACATGCAATAGCAGGTTGTTTGCAACTTCTTTTCTTTGATTATAATCCGTTTTTTTTCCTAAATTCAGCTCTCCTGCCTTGATTTTGAGGGCAACATATTTGATTAGGGCTCGTTCTTGATCTCTTGAAAGCGCTTTTTCCGGCTCTACAACCCATTTTTTAACTATTCTGGCACTTGAAAACAAGTCCTTTTGGCTTATTTCTTGTCCTTCTTCTGCTTCAGGTACGAGTCGGTACGGCATTATTTCACCACTAAAACCAGGAAAAACACGAATTTAATGTTTTTCCTGCCTAGTTTTTACTGGAACAACGGGTTTCCACTAGATTTTTTTTGAAGAAACTCTTGAAAACGCTAAAACCTGCCCATTCCTGAATCTTTTTCACCTTGTTTCACGCTTTTTTTGTGCGGACCGACTTCAAATTCACGCAAACGAGCCGAAAACACGGTTTTTTCGTGGAACCTGCCCGGGTCGGCCCCAAAATTTTTGAATTCCCAAAATTCTGGTAGTGTAAAAACGAAAATCATTCAAAAAATGCCGTTTTTTGAAAAACCTGCCCACTTCTTCATTTTTGAGTTGTTTTTGTGCAATATTTTGTTTGCATTTGATTTTCCTGCCCACTCCTCAAACGAAAAGTTTAAAAAGAACGCCCGAAAGTGTCGAAGTTAAAACGCGGAATTTTAAGGTTTTAACCGTGTTTTAATTGAGTTTTTTGTTTTGGTTTTGCCCGCCCTTTTCAAGGCACGCGTTTTTGGCGGTATAACGCCGCCCGCCCGTTTCATTTTTGGTCGCGGAAAACGATTGCGTGTTGCGGCGGTCGAAGTTGATGGATTCGTTGGCGAGCGTGCAACTTAGGCCTGGGGGAGAGGCGGGGGGTTGAGTTGTTGAGGTGCATGAGCTGGTTGAAAGCAGGAGCTGGCTGTACCTCGCGGCGGGCCTCGCGCGCCCGCGTTTGAAGTCGCTGCGTTTTCAGGTGATAGAGTTCAGCGCCGCGGTGGGAAGTTGCAGCGCGGTGAGGGGAAATACCCATCTTCTTCAAGATGCGCAGAGGTCTGCGGCTAGCATTCGTGTTTTTCCACGAACTCGAATTCCTTTTCAGAGGGAGGTGTGCGCTCTTCTTTCACGGGTTCTTTTATGCTGACGATTCGCGGGCGCTTCATAACCCACTCACGATGCGCGGCTTTCCGGGTTCGGGTTTGTTGCCTTGGTTTTCGTAGTATGCGGCGGCCTCCTTGTTCAACGGGTCCGAGGGGTTCGGGTTTTTTAGCAGGTATTGCAGGGCGTTGACGACGTTGGTTATTGTTTGGTTTTCCGCCCAGTCGTTCACGAGTTGGATGCATACCTTGCCGTCTTCTTCGCGTATGTTGGGGTGGAATATCGGGGTGAGCCACGTGATTTCAACGCCGCCGGGGTAGGGATAGTTGCGGTTCAACTCTATTTTGACGGCGTGCTTGTTTTTTTCGAGTACGTGGTCGCCTTCGCGGTAGAGGCCCGGGCCGTTCAAGCTCAGCACGTATTCCGTGTAATCCGAGTTTACCTCGAATTTGGTTCCAGAGTTCCGCATTTGCTGGTATTCGTTTTCGAGGCGGCGCTTCCAGATCTGCGGGGGGAGCATTCAGCCACCCGTAGGGTCGGGAATCAACAACAGTTCTTGGTTCTCCTTGATTTCGGCTTCTTCCAGAGTCATGTCGGGGTTTAGTATTTTGTTTTCCTTGGTTGCCAGAACGAAGCGGTCCTTCAAGTGAAGGTTTTCGGCGAGTACTTCCAGCACCGAGGAAACCGAGTAGTCCCCTTCAACCGCCAGTATGATTTCCTTTCCAGACGTGGTTTGGGTTACCTTGATGTTGAATTCGCTCATACGTTTTTTAAGGTCAAGAGATTAATATTCCTTGTTATGGCCGACGACGAAATGCAGGAAATTCGGGGCAAGAAAGAGCCGCGGCCGCCGGTCGGAACCAACGTTGAAGAAGACGGGGAAAGGGTTTCACAGGAGGAGTCGGTCGAGGAAATGAAACCAGTTCAGGCGCCAGTACAGGAATTCCCGCCCAAAAAAAGTCGGGAAGCGCGGTCGGAGCAGGAGTTGGAGGCAAGCGACTTCTCGGATTTGCCGGGCAAAGACGTTTCAGGCGCAAAGCCGACCCGGGACGAACAGTTGCCTTCGCCGCCCAAGCCGCCGGCGCAGGAAGCGCTGCAGGAAAAATCATCCGAAGAAAAAATCGCGGAAATTGAGGAATCGCCCGCCGAGGAAACCGGAGAACCCTCCGAGGAAGATGAGTCCCTGCAGGAAGTGAAGCCGCCGGATGAATTAAAGGAGTTGCGGGAATCCGAACAGGAAGCGCAGGAGTTGTTGGAGGATGACTCCAAGCCGCGTTATATGCGGTTTCACGAGCGGGCGCGGCAAAGCACTTTTCCGGGGAGCGCCGAGCAGGCGAAAAAAGACATCACGCCGGTTTCAAGCGAGCCGCAAATAACCACGGAACAACGCGTTAACCAGGCAATAGAGTTGCACAAGGCGCAACAAAAGGAAGGATTATTCTCCAAGTTGTTGAGTCCCATAAAACGCAAGCTCGGGTTCACGTGATGTACTCCGCCTACTTTTTTCAAGCCGCCTTGGAGGAGGCGCGCAGGCATTTCCTTGCAGCCGCCGAAAAAGGCGTGGAAGCAATCGGGTTGTTTGCGGGCCGGGTTTATAGTTTTCAAGGCAGGGATTACCTGGTTGCCGAGGAGTACGTGACCGAGGAAAATGATTCCTCGGCTTTGCACACGCGTTTCGCGCGCGAAGCGTTCAAGGGGCTGGCCAAGAAGTATTCGGGAAAACCGTTCGTTGTATGGGCGCACTCGCACCCGAATTACGGGTGCTTCATGTCTTCGCAGGACTTGGCGGCGCACAACTCGTTCTTCAACGAGCCGTACCACCTCGCGCTGGTGGTGGACCCGGTGCGCGGAGAGGAAAAACTGTTTAAGGTTGAAGGAGAAGAATTTTATCCGGTGCCGTACGCGGTGGTGAAAAAGAAGTGAGTGCCGGGAAGCGTTTTACTTTGACGAAGTTCGACAAGGATTTGCTGGGTTACCTGTCGGACGGTCCATCGTCGCGCCGCGAGTTGTTGGCGAAGACGCGAGTCGCTGAATCCGAGTTCGACAAGCGCATCAAGAAGTTGAAAGCGAAGAAGTACGTCGTCCTGGACGGAGATGGGATTGCCTTGGGCGTTGGGGGCTACAACAAGTCGAGGCAACTGGACGCGGCGGCCAGGCGCAAGGAGACCAAAAAAGAACGGGTAATGGTTTCCTTGCCGGAAGCAAAACCCGCGCCAAAACAGGAGCCGAAAACAGAGCCGGTTAAACCCGAACGCGTCGAGGCGCCGGCGAACGCAATCGACTTGGCGGAAATCCTGAAGCAGGCAAGCGAACGCATGCGCGAACAAAAAGGCGTTCAACAAAAATCAATTGAAAAGGAGCCATGGCCGCCGAAGCGCGTGCAACCAAAGGAGTCGTGCGAGTTGTGCAAAGGCGAATTCTTCTTGTCCGTTAAGGGGGGTCACCCGAAGTACGGGCACTGTTTTTGCGGGGCTGCTTACCACAAGGACTGTTACGAGGCCGTGATGGGGGGCGACAAGCACTGCGTGAGGTGCGGCAGGAAACTGGAACTCTACCTTGACAAGGAGAGCGAGGAAGCCGTGCATTCTATTCGGGACGTCTTCGACTGAAAGTCATTTCCTCGATTCGCTTAAATCGTTTTTCATTGGTTTTCTTGCTTTTTGCCAGCCATTCGATTAGCTGAATCGCTTTTTTCTTGTGTGCGTCCGCTCCTACCTGGTTTACCCGCCCCCAACTCGTTTCCGTTACGCTGGTCACTCCCTTTCTTATTTTTCCCCTATACCTACTGCTGCCAATAAGTGGTTTTAGTTTTCTGTTTAGCTCTGTTCCGGTTGGTTTAAGTTGGTCTATGACGCCGCTTACGCCCAAGTTTGTAGCGGTTGCTACTGAGATTCCCGCGGGGACGCTCCAAAAACCGAGTTTTCGCCATAGCGTTGCCGCGATTGCTCCGCTTCCGCCAATCAGCGCCCCACCCTCGATTTTTGCCCTGCGGCTCGTATGACCCCGTTTTGCAACTTCAATTGAATCGTTGATTTCTTTGATTAGCTCCCCGATTTCGTAGTGTTGGGCCGGAGTGCGGTTGGCGGGATGCGTTTGCAGGGCGATTTCGTGTTTTTTTAATGTCTCCAATATGTCTTTTTCCGCGTTCAGGATTTTTTGCGTGTGTTCAAACGCGTATCGGTTTGCGGTTATTCTTCTTTTTTTGTTTCCCTCTCCAATCGGCATTTATTTTCCCCTTAATGCACGGGGCAGTTCGCCCTTTTTGGAACGTCGTAAACGATTGTTTCCTGTTTCAAGCCGTCAAAGAAAACGTATTTTCCTTCAAGGCAGTCGCGGCCGTGAACCATTTTCACGAACTCGTTGGCCTGCATCGCGGCAATGATTGACGTCGTGGTGGCGAGCGCCGGCATCTTTGGGTCCAAGAAGTCAAGGACTTCGCCCACGCACGAATATTTTTTCCACATCTTCTTGTAATCCGCCTTGCTCATGGTGCATTCCAGGCACGAGGAAGGCGAGCGCACGACCTGCACCTTGCCGTGGAAGCCCGTAGTCCCTCCGTCAATGAGCGGAACGCGGCCGTAGCAGTAAGCGTTCAAGTGGAGGCGCGCGGCCTGGTTATCCAAGCCCGAGAAAGCGTAATCAAACCGGTCGTAAAACCAGTCGTCAAGGAATTCCAGGCGCTTGACCACGGCCTTGATGCGTGCGTTCTCGTCCATGACGCGCGCTTTTTCCGCGAGCACTTCCGCCTTGAGTTTTCCAACGTCCGAGGAGTTGAAGAACACGCAGCGGTTGAGGTTCGCCTCGATTATGGAATCGTAGTCCACGAGCGTCAAGTCGCGAACCCCTTTTTGGACGAGCAACTTGATTAATTCGTTTCCGAGCGCGCCCGCTCCAACCACGAGACACCGCGCTTTGGATACCGCGTCCTGGTCCCATCCGTTGATGCGTTTCTGCCTGTCGAAGCGGTCGTCGTCCGCGCGCATAATCAATTTAACGGCTTACCCGTTAAAGTTCGTTATGGCCGTAATCGCTTACTCGGTTCGAGACCCAGCCGGAAGAAAAATGGCGGAGGCGTTCAAGTCAAGCGGCTTCAAGGAGCGGGACTCGTTTCACGGCATGCCTTGTTGGGAGCGGGGCGAAGTGCTCCTGATTGAGTCCGAACAGGAAACAATAGGTTTTTCCACGCGATTTGAAACCGATTTGTTGTTGTTTGCTTCAAAGCATTCCAGCGCTGCCGCCAAACCGTGCCTCACCGCACACTTTACGGGCAACTGGGGCCCCGCTCAACACGGCGGAAGGGAACGCGAACTGTGTTCGGCGCACCCTTCCGCGTTGAAGGCGGCTTTTGAATTTTTGCGCGCGAACCCGTTGGAAGGGTTTCCCGCGATTATGGAAGCAACCCACCACGGCCCAACCGCGTTGCCTTGCCGGGTCTTGTTCGTTGAAGTAGGCAGTTCCGAAAAAGAGTGGGAACACGAGGCGGCGTGTGAAACCGTGGCGCGCGCCTGCTGGGAGGCGTGCAGTGCGCCGAAGGCGGAAGAGTGCGTTCTTGGAATCGGGGGAGGGCATTATTGTTCCAAGTTCTCGGAGTTGGAAAAAGAAAACGCGTTTTCGCACGTTTGCCCGAAGTACGCGCTCGGGTTTCTGGACGCGGAAATGCTGGAACAGGCAATTCAAAAGGCGGGTGCGCCGGTCAAAAAAGCGTTCGTGGACAAGAAGGGTTGCGGCGCGCACAAGGCAAGGGTAATTAATTTGCTTGAGGAGGCAGGCCTTGATTACGAGAAGGTTTAGAACTCGAACAACTTTTTCTGCCGTAGAATATTGCTCTTGGATGCGTAAGCGCGCCACGGGTTTTTGAGTCGGGTTGCGGCATCCGCCAAGGCCTTGGAAAGGGAATAGAATTCGTTGGGTTTGTTCCTGAAGGCGGCGCGCACGTTTTCGCGCACCTGCCACACGCCGACGGGCACGCGGTAGCCGTCGTAAATCTCGCGGACCACGATGACGCGCGCCTGGACGTTTCGTTGTGCCAGCGCCTCGGCAACCGCGAAGCGCGCCGCGTAATACCCGCCACCCTCGCTTTGCGCGTAATCCTTTCGGCCTTGGAACGGCTCGTATTCGTAGGCGATGCTTGACTGGTTTTCGCTCCAAAAACTGCCCTTGGACCACGCCTCGAATTGTTCGTACTCCCAGTTGCCCGGCAGTAAAATGATTTCAAACCTGTTGAACAAGTACTCGTTGGAATAAACCTGGTAGCAGTCGATTGTCTGGCTTTCACGGATTTTGTTGAGGTGTTCATTGGCGAGCATGGTGTCGGTAGCCGTGATTCCCCAACGCGTTGGCACGAGGCGCCGGTCTTCATGTTTTCCGAGCGCGCCCGCGGTCAACAGTTTTTGGAGGTAATAATACTCGAATCCCTTTTCCAGCAGGGCGGTCAAGGCGTCCCTGGCCGTCCACCCCTCTTCAATTGCCTCGTCCACCGCTCCCGGAATGCAAGCGTTTCCCTGCACCTCTATGTTGCGCGCTTGCGCCGAGGGCCCGCTGGGCTGGCTCACGTCAAAAAATCTTACCTCGTTGCGGGGCACGTGTTCAAATGTTATAGCCACGTCCAGGGGCTTGGTGCTCATGGCCGCCTCCAGCAGGTCGCGGGAGAGCCGTTTTTTCACGCTTTGTTTTTGGTAGCCGCGCGCCATGACTGCGGCGCTTGAAACGATTTCGTCCAATGGCTTGCCATACCATTGAGAGGCGTCGGTTGAAGCACCCTCCAGACTCACGCTCGGACCAACATTAACGCGGGGATAACCATTCCAGCCGACGAAGACGTTGGGAACGCTTTCGCCGACTACCTCCCTGCGCAGGCGTCCCGCCAGCGCCTGCCTGGCGTTGAATCGTTCCAGAAGCGGGCATTTTTTTACTCCGCACATCAGCCGCCCCTTGCAAACCGTGCACGAGACCACGAATTGTTTTAAGCAAAGAAAAATAAATTCTTTTCCATTCATATGTCTCTTATATGTACTTTATTTCTCCCTCATAAGTCTTTTATAAAGTTCGAGCGGTCTTTTATCTGTCTTGTAATATGCACTTCCAGTATTGCATAACTCTTTTATATCTTTTCTTCTTTTGTTTTTGAGTGGGTTGAAATATCATGCAGGTCTTTGAGGCGAGGCAACGGCTCTTATCCGAACTGGGTTGGAAGGAGAACCCCTTTGTGAAGGATTTACGCTTAGGGGACAGGACGTCTTTTTTGAAGTATTACTTGCCGATGGAGGGGGAAAAGATTCTGGAGCGGCTTGCCTTTGACGCGAAGGCGTGCCTCCTCGTCGGTCCGAAGGGCGTTGGAAAGACGTCGGCGCTTTATTTCGTTGAATATTCGTTGCCCGACGACTTCGAGTCGTTCATGTTCAAGGAGCCGCCGAAAACCCTGGAAGAACTGCACGAGCATTTGTTCGGCGTGGAGCGCGGCTTTTTGGACGCGTTGCTGGGGCGCCCGCCGAAAAAGATTTCGCGGGAGAAACTCGTCGGGAAGTTGAAGGCAAAAAAGAAGAAAGTGGTCCTCTTCATTGACGAAGCGCATTTGGAGGACAACCGCAACATGTACATGGAGTTCAAGTACTTGTTGGACGACGTGCCCAACCTGCGCCTCGTGGTTTCCGCATTGGGCCGCGAAAAGTTTCCGGACTCGCTGATTCAACTAATCGGCGAGCCCAACATATTTCAGCGTAAAAAGTTTTCGGCGGAGGAGATGCGGCGCATAATATTGCATCGCATTCGGGCGGTCGGAGGGATGGGCTTCAAGCCGTTCCCGGACGCGTTCCTGGACGAGGTTTTGACCGAGCAAAATCTTTTGTCGCCGCGCTACGTTTTCGACGAATTGAATTCTTTTCTTGCGTCCCTGGCAATGGGAAAAAGCGAATGGAGGGCGGCTTCGGAGTATTCGGATAATCCGATAGTGCAAAGCGTCATCAAACGCGACCGCATAACCAAGGGCAACGTTTCGTGGTGGAACCAGTTGAGCCCCTCCCAAAAACAGATTTTGGAGTTGTTGCTGGAGTCCGAGGCATTGACTTTGAGCGAGATTCGGAAGGGCACGGGCCTGTCCCAGAACACGGCGTTCAACGCGTTGTATCAGTTGAGGGGGAGCGACAAGGCCGAGAAGAAGCGCAAGCCCTCGGTTCCTTTTCCCCTTGTTTCGGTCAATGGGAGAAAGGTTGGAGGGCGCAAGCGCAACGAGTACTCCGTGAATGAGAAGATTCGCAATCTTTTCACCATGCATTGAGAGGTGGGTTAAAAATGACTGTGAAAGAGTTTTTGGAGGAGCTGGCGGAATCGCGCACGGCTTACAAGGTGTCGTGTTGCAATGACCGAGTGCTCATAAGCACGGATTCGGTGCACCAGGGCCTCGTGGGGGGATGCGTATGAAGCGAGCCTTCCAATTGTTCGACGTAGACGCCCTCTTCCGGGCCACGGGCGCGCAACGCGTTGCCGAGTCCGCGAGCGAGAAGCTCGCCGAGGTTTTGGAGGAGTCGGCCGAAGATTTGATTTTCCGGGCGAAGATTTACTCGCGTCACGCGGGGCGCAGCGAGGTCACCCGTGACGACGTGTTGCTGGCGGCGTCAGACATTTCGTAACCCAATTGAAACGCTTGACTCCGCTTTGGGCTCCGTCTTCGCATTTCAATTCTGTTAACGGGTTATTTTCTTGCGTTCGGAACGCGTAACTGCAGTTGTATTTCAATTACTTCCCTTGTTTTTTTGAGGAAGGATTGCGCCCCTCCTCTGGGGAAGCTGGCGCCGGCGGCTATGTTGTGGCCGCCCCCGCTTCCCCCGGCAGCTTTTCCGGCCTTGCGCATAACTTCGCCGAGGTTCAAACCATTTTCCACGAGTTCGAGGGTGCCGCGCGCCGAAACCTTCACTTCGTTGGTTCCCGCGAATGCAATCAACGGCTTTTTTTTCACGAGTTTTTCGGCTATGATGCCGGCCTGCGCGGGCTCCACTTTTCCGCGTCCGTCATAGAAGTCGAAGCAGCCCAAATCAACGCTTTCGGCTTCCCGGAGCACGGCGGCGAGTTTTCTGGTTTGTTCCGCCAGTATTTTTCTGGCGTCAACAAGGGATTCGCCGCCCCTGATTGCGGCTTGAATACCTTTTCTTGCTTCTCCGGCCCGGCCGCACGCGTCAAGCAGGGTACCGAGTTCGTGGGCGTCCCTGGTTTCCTCGCGGTCGGGTTGGTTCGGGAAAACGTAGGCGTTTCCGAAAAAGTTTTTTCCGATTTTCTTTTTCAGGTATGCATCTAGGCGCATCCTTTCTTTTGCGGGTATTTCGTAGTAGTGCGCTTTTGGGTTGAACCCGTTTTTTTCGAGTTCGCCGGGTTCAATCATTCCCTTCAACATTTTTGCGACGTTTTCGGTTATCCTGCCGTGAAGGGTAAGCCCCGGCGTGATGATTACTTCGCCGCGTTTGATGCACTCCTCAAGCATGACCTTGTTGAATCCGGTGAACGGCTCCTGCTTGTCCCCTATTGCCCCGGTTATGCCGAGTCGCCCCAGGTCCTTGCCCGTGTGCTTGAAACAGTGGTACGCCGTGGAGGCGCCGCAGGCGTCGAAGGTGCCGTCGAAACCGTAGTCGTGGACGTTTGCCTGTTTTCCGCCCTTTTTTTGCGGTGGGTGATGGTCCAGGAAGAAGGCGTTGTCCACTTTTTCCTCAAGGTATTCGCGTTGGCCGGACCCGATGTCAACGAAAGCAACGCAGTCGTGTTTCACGGCGTTTATTTTTTTCACGATTTGTTCGTCCACTTTTATCGCGGAAATCGTTTTTCGGGTTTCAACGGCGTTGCAGGTGAGGGCGGCGGCGCTCAAGCCGTCGCAGTCGTAGTGGTGAACCACGAGCACGTCTTCGAACCCGAGTATTTCGTCGCCTACTTCCCTGCACTTTTCCGGAAAACCCACGTTTTGTTGTTGTGTGCCGAATTAAAAGAGGGTTTCGCCTAATGCTTAATCGCATGTCGCGGATTTCAAAGAAGACTTTTGAACGCATTGCTTCGGACGTGGTGTCCGTGCTCTACTCGCGGTACCCGGTTCCGCTTACCACGCGGGCGATTGCCAGGGAAGTTGCGAGGGATAACGAGTTCATCAAAAGCGTCCTGACCTTCCTTGAGTCCAAGAAACTAGTTGTAAGCGTGAAAAAGGATTGCGGGCGCTGGATGAAGTGGAAGATTTCTAGGGCTGCAAAAAGCAGGATGGACGCTTCGAGGCCTTACTAACCTTTATTTATTAAGTTGCGGGAATCCTTCCTTATGGCTGATTCGGACCCCGAATGCGGGGGTTTGACGTGCAAGGCGTGTTCTCCGCAGAAGCAGGCGTGCGCCGAAGACCGGCTTCTGGCAGCTTTTTACCGCAAGATAATAGACCGGTACGAGGAACAGATCAGCTTCGGCGAGGAGAAGAGCGTCATAGAGTTGAAGAAACTCGTTGCGCCCTCAAAGGAAGTGGAGGAAGTAGCCAACTCGCTTTCAACGGCGTCCCCGGTTGAAGGCGCTTTCCCGGCCTTTGCTTCGCGCTGCCTTGAATTCCTGAAAGGCATAACGTTGCTTTCGTCCGGCCTCAAGTTTTCTTTTTGGTTGACTCCTTCGGAGACCTTGGAGTTGCGTGCCGGCGATTCAATGGACAAGGCAATCCTCCTGTGCTCTTTGTTGCTGGCAAAAGGGAGTTCCACGGCAGTTGTCCGCGTGGTTGAGCTGGATGACGGCGTGAAGCACGCCCTGGTATGCTTTTTGCACGGGGGTGCGGCATACGTCTTTGACGCGGCTCACTCCAAGTCGTGGTCGGGGCCATCCGTGGAAGAGGTTTTGTCGGAGGCGTGCGTGGACGGGAAGATGGTCGTGCGAAGCCTCTACGAATTCAATTCCGAGTCGTATTCCTCCCTCCAGTAATCCAATTGTTTTAATACCCGGGGCTGGCTAATTAATTTCCTCGGTGTTTTTCCAATGGCCGTCAAGGTAAATCATTCAAAGTGTATTGGGTGCGCGGGCTGCGTGGGCGTATGCCCGGTCCTCGCTTTGACTCTTGAAGAAAACAAGTTGTCGTGCGACGCCTCCAAATGCATTGACTGCGGCGCCTGCATCAAAATCTGCCCGTTCGGTGCGCTGTCAAAAGGGGATTCCAAATGAGAACGGATTTTGATGCAATAGTTGTCGGGGGCGGCCCCGCGGGAACGAGTTTCGCGAGGAAGGCGGCCGAAGGAGGCATGAACGTTCTGGTCATCGAGAAAAAAAAGGACTTCGGGGTCCCAGTGCGTTGCGGCGAAGGGTTCAGCGAGCGCTGGAATCAGGTCCTTGAAATGAACGTTTCGGACGCGGACTTGGGCGCGCGCATGAAGGGCGCTGCAGTGTTCGCCCCGAATGGAAAAAAAATAGTTTTGGTTAACGACCAGACCACGGGATACGTTTTGGAACGCAAGATGTTTGACAAGCGCCTGGCCTTGGAGGCGGGGCGCGCCGGCGCAACGCTTCTCCCCAAGTCGCTGGCAATCGGCCTCGTAAAAGAAGGCAATAAAACCACGGGGCTCAGGGCGCTCCACGAAGGGGTTGAAAAGGTTTTCAAGGCGCCCCTCATCGTTTCCGCCGAAGGCATGGAGGCGAAAATCGCGCGCGAGGCGGGTTTTGACTGCAAGTACGACCCTTACGACGTTGATGCGTGCGTGGAGTACGAGATGGTGGGCGTGAAATGCGAGCCGTTGATAGCGTTATGGTTCGGCAACGAGATAGCGCCCCGCGGCTACGCGTGGGTTTTCCCGAAGGGCGTCGATTACGCCAACGTTGGAATAGGCGTGGGCGGTTCCACGGGCGCCGATCCGAAGAAGCTCCTCGACGACTTCATTGGGAACCACCCCGAATTCTTCGGGGATGCAACCGTGGTGGAAGTCAAGGGCGGCGTCATAAGCGTGGGCGCGCCAATCAAGAAGATGACTTCGGACGGGTTCATGGTCATAGGGACGGCCGCCCACCAGGTGGACCCGATTCACGGCGGCGGCATAGGCCTGGCAATTGAGGCGGGTCTGATAGCTGCAAAGCACGCGTTGAAGGCATTTGAATCCGGGGATTATTCGGATGCCGCGTTGTCGGGTTATGAAAAGGAGTGGCGCGGGCTGGAGGAAGAAAAGCTGGGGAAGCGCTTGAAGTTGCGCCACGTAATAGAAAAGTTGTCGGACGATGACTTCAATCACGTGTTCAATGAGACGCGGTCCAAGGACTTGGACGAGGTTTTGAACGGCCACTTCCAGGGGCTTGCCGCGCGAATAGTTTTGAAGAGACCGTCACTGTTAAAAGTTTTGAAGGTGTTGATATAAGCATGGCAACTGAATTGACGAAGTACGAAACCGCAAGAATAGTTGGAGCGCGCGCCCTGCAGTTGGCGATGGGCGCGCCGCCTTTGATTGAGTTGCCGGAGGGCACGGTTGACCCCGTGAAACTCGCGAAACTGGAGTTTGAGAAGAAGGTAATTCCCCTTCAAGTCGCCAAATAACTTATTCGTATCTTAGGGCGTCGACGGGTTTCATTGAAGCCGCCTGTTTTGCCGGCAGGACGCCGGAGACGCTGCCGATTATGAATGAGAACAGGAGCGCGCCGACCACGAGTTCCAGTGAAAACGACGCTTTCAGGAGTTCGGTGCCGAGGGCTTGTTCCGCCACGATTTCCGTGATTTTTCCGAGGCCCATGCCGAGCAGGACGCCGATGCCGCCGCCTACCACTCCCAGGAGGCCTGATTCTATCAGGAATATTGAGAGGATGTCGTTGTTGGAGGCACCTATTGCTTTCATGATTCCGATTTGCTTGGTCCTTTCAAGGACGGACGTGTACATAGTGTTCATTATGCCCACGCCGCCGACGAGGAGCGAGATGGCTGCGATTCCAACGAGCATCGCCTGCACCACGGCGAGCATTGAATTAAAGGTGTCAACCAACTGTTCGGACGTGAGCACGGAAAACGTTTCTTCGCCTTCCTCTTCGTGCCGGGTCTTCCTCAGTTTTTCCTCTATGCGTTCGGCTACCTCCGACGGATTCGAGCCGGGCGTGACTTGGGCGTAAATCATTGACACGGTTTCGGGTTCGTCAAACAGTTTTCGCCCTGCATCCAGCGTGATGTATACCGAGGAGTCCTCTTTGCGGTTGCCCATGCTTTCAAGTATGCCGACGACCTGGAATTCCTTGTTCGAGATGGTGATTTTTGACCCGGTTCGCAAGTCCTTCTCGAACAACCCGTCGGCGGCATAACTGCCAATAAGCACCTTGTCGTCGTCCCCATCCCCGAGTTTGCGTCCTTGCGCCAGGTTTACTTGTTCCATGTCCTCGAATATTTTTTGGGTGCTGCCGGTGGGAATTGCTATGACGAACGAAACCTTTTTTTCGGAGCGGTATTCAACGCCCGCGCGTTTGTAGAGCAGGCCGTCCACGAGTTTGACTCCCCGCACTTTCTCAAGGTTTTTCACGTCCTTCTCGGTCAGCGAGATGTCGCTCAGTCCTCCCATGGAGGACATCATATCGCCCATTCCACCGGCGCCCGCCATAATGGTTATTTTGTCGCTCCCCATTTTCTCGAATTCGCCGACAACCGCTTTTTGCAGGCCGTCGCCGATGCTTATCAAGCCCACTACCGCTGCTATGCCGATGAATATGCCTACCATGGTGAGCAGGGAGCGGGTGCGGCGGTGCGCGAGGTTGCCGATGGCTATGCGGAAGTAATCCGTTAACTGGGTCACTTCTTTTTGAACCTCTTGTGCAGCCAGTAAGCCGCGTAACCAACTATAAGG
>DALH01000024.1 GCA_002499405.1 Candidatus Micrarchaeota archaeon UBA95
AACAGCAGCAACACGAAAATAATTAGGCCCGCGAGCAACAAAACGTATTCGAAAGACGTTTGCGCCTTCAACTTTTCACCCGCTTAGAACTACCGTCTTAATCACGTAGGTCACGCCGGTCACGAGCAGTATCGCGGCCGCAACCAAGATAACGTATTCCATTGCGGTTTGCCCTTTCATCAACATACAATTCCCTTTCCGCCCACTATGAGCACGCTCATCCACTTGCCCGCCTCAAAAACGAGTAGGGCAACCAACACCATTACGGGGGAGTACAATATAAATTTAGCGATTTTTCCCTCGCGTATTATGCCTATGGCGAGGCTGCCGATAACGGTTTCAATTGCGAGGAACAACAAGAACAACGAGTTGAGGGCGCACAAGTTGAACCCCTGCGCGTCCGGCATGGCCCCGCTGATGCCCGTGCTGATGTAGTTCACGATGGTGAGCGTGAACCCGAAGATGAAGGGCGACAACAACACGCTGGAAGTCAAAATGAACAAAACGTGCATCATGGTGCGCGAAACCCTTTCGCGCTTGATTCTCAAAACGTCGCGGGCGTCCTCCGCGATTTCGGCCATCACGCCTGCGAGGCCAGCGCCCGCGCGCTTCGCGTCCACGATTATGACGGCGGTGCGGTGGAACAGGATTGAACCCGAGTTGTCCGCCGTTTCAACGAGAACGGCCTCAAAGGTCTTGCCCTCCTTCAACTCCTTCAAGGCGTCCTTCAAGTCCGCGCTCAGGGGCCCGTAGCCGCCGCTTGCCGCTTCCTGCAACGCATTTTCAACCGTGCCCCCCGCTTTGAGCACGAGGGCCATGTGTTTCAACGCGTCTGGGAGGGCGTCGTCTATTACGGCGACGCGGGAGTTGCGGATGCTTATTGGAATCGTGACTATCATGCTCATGACGGCGAGGAAGGCGAAGACCGAAATTATCGCCGTGAGGTTGAGGAGCATCAAGACGAAGCCGACCGCCAGCGCCGCGAAAAAGAATATCAGCACGAATACCTCGAACGGGAACTTGAACCCGCTGGCCGCGTAATACTTCTTCAACAACCCGTATTGCTTCCCCAAGTCCATTTTACCAGGCCACCGGCTCCATTCTCTTCGTAACGTAAACTATGACGGACATCCCCGCCAGCACCCCCGCAAAGCCCACGTAAATGAGTTCCGGGGGGAGGCCCGCCGAAAACATGGGAATCTGCATTATTGCGGAGAGTATTGCTATGCCCACGGGCGCAACCACGCCCACCATTATGTAAAGGATGTTGATGAAGTTCAACTTCTCAGTGAAGTCGCGGATGCTCATGCGCGTCTCAAACGACACGTCGTCCGCGATGTCGGAAATGATTTGCGCAAGGCTTCCACCCGAACGAAAGGCGCGCCTTATTTGCGTCAACGCCTTCCTCAACCCTTTGGAACGCGTCCGGTTGTGGAGGCTTTCCAGCGCGTCCTCCGTGCTCACCCCGTTGGCCATGTCCGCCAAAACCTGGTGGAACTCCTCGCTTAAAACGCCGTAATCCGTTTCGGCAACCGACTTCAAGCCGCGGTGAAACGAAACGCCCGCCTTAATCTGCGTGGCCAGCTGCCTCAACGCGAACGGCAGCACGCGGTCCACCTTCCTCGCGCGCGACGCCGCCAACCCGTTGGGAATCGTGGACGCAAGGAGAACGCCCCCGAAAAACACTCCTATGCCCATGACGGGCGCCAGCGACAGGAGCAACGCGTCCTCAAAAAGCGCGCCGAGCACGCCGAACAACAGGAAGAAGAGCACGGAGACCGCGAAGGCGGCTGAAACGCTTAACGCCAGGTATGCGGGCGCCTTCAACTTGACTCCGCCCGCGTCCAGCGACTCCTGCAGCGTGGACATCATGGGGAGGCGCGCGAACCCCGAGGCCAGGAACGATAAGGGTCCCTTAAAGGAGGAATAAAGCGCGGCGGGCAGGGAAAGCGGGCCCACCGTTATCTGGGAGACGTCAACCTTCCTGAATTCATCGCTGTGAATGTTGGGTTGCTCGTTCCGCGTTTTCTGGGCGGCGGACTTCTTTTTCAGGCGTTCAACTATGCCTTTCACGTCCGCCTCCTGCTTTTTTTCAACTGCGCCGCGAATCGCCTTCAAGTGCTTGATGTCAGCCACGATGCCTCACCCACGCGAACGCCGCCGTTGCCAAGGCCAAGGCCAGGGGAATGCTTGGAACCGACCTCGGCTCCCCTGCCACTACGTGCACCGTCGTTGAAGCGTTTTGGCCCGCAGACGAAAAAGACAACTCGTGTTCGCCGGAACCAAGGCCCGACACCACCGCGCGGCACATGAAGCCCTCGCAATCCATTTCGTTCGGCGCGCCGCCGTCAATTGCAAGCCCGGGCGAGCCACATTCCTCGCCTCCATCGGAACAGAACACGCAGGCCTCAAAAGCGGGTTGGACCACGGGAGACAACCCGACGAATTCGGCGAACGAGCCCGTGCACTCCTCCGGCGGAATTGGGCAGGCGGCAACAAGCGTTGTCAAGGCGATTGCGGTCAAGAGCTTCACGCAACCCTTACTGAAAACGCAATAAAAACACTAACAGGTTACCACGGCGTGCGTTGAATTGTTTTCAACGACGACAAACGACCACCCTGCACTCATCGGCTGCGGGCAGTCCACGAACAGGGGCGCGTTGAAGCCGACTTTCAACGCGTTGTTGGGCGGCTCCGCGTATTCCGTGGGCATCACGCAGTACAACTCGGAACCCGTGAAGTAAAAGCAGTTCGCAATAGACGGAAAGAACAGCGGGAAACTCATCTTTGAGGCGTTGCCCTCCAGCCAGACCCGGTCCACTGCTTCGGCGAGGCGCGTCAATGAGTTGCGGGTCAAGTAGGCGTCGTCCAATTGCTTGGTTGAGGAGTAGAGGGCGGCGTTGCTCTGGTAAATGAGTATGGTCAGCACTGCGGTGAACGACGCGAGCAAAAAGAATTCAACGCTTATCTGTGCCTTCACGAAAACAAGACGGAGAAGGAAAATAAAAACGAGGGCAATGAAGGAAAAGAAAAAGATTGAGCGGGCCCGGGGGGATTTTCAGCCCGACTTTCTTTTTCAAAAAAAAGAAGGTTAGGCGCATCAAAGAAAAACGTTTTCGTTTTCTTTCTTGGTGCGCCTAGCTTCTTTCTTTCCAAAAGAAAGAAGATGGGCATTCGAACCCCCGACCTTTTGCTTTCCTCTCTCCCTTTCTTTCTCGTTAACGTCTTTCTTTCGGGAAAGAAAGAGGTTAGGAGGCAACCGCTCTATCCAAGCTGAGCATCCCGAAACCTTTGCGCGAGCAATGGGTTTTTACGGGCCCGCGGTCGCTCGGTATTTCTTGGGCTGGGAAGCACTTTATATGTTTTGTTGGAGTCATTTTTCTCAATGGACTCAGGTTCGATTATCGGCATCGGCGCGGTCGTGCTCACTGCGCTGGTGTTCGGCATAATTTTCTCGAAGCTTAAGCTTTCCGCGAGCATCGGCTACATCGTGGCCGGCCTTTTGATGGGGCCCATGGTTTGGGGAATCCTCGTGCCCGGCGAGGGCTTGACAAACATCTTCGGCGAACTCGGAATCATGATGCTCATGTTTTACCTGGGCATGGAAATGAATTTGAAGAAGCTCAGGCAGTACGGCGCGGTCGCTACCCTGCTCGCGTTCGTTCAAATCGTGGCCGCTTTTTCGGGAGGCTTCCTCATCGCCAAACTCTTCGGATTCAACAATTTGGAGGCCCTCATAATCGGCGCGTTGATGCCCATGGCGAGCACGGTCATGACCGTGCGTTTCATAATGGAGCGCAAGTTGCTGGACAAACTGGAGTCGCAACTCGCGTTAAGCGTCTTGATCGTGGAGGACTTCGCAGCGATTCTCGTCCTCGTGTTCCTTAACAGTTTTTCAACCCAGCAGTCCCTCAACGAGATGGTGGCCACCACGCTGCTCTTCGTCATCGCGGCGTTTTACGTGGTCGGCAGATTGTCGCGTTTCGCGATGCGGCACCTGGAACTGCTTGGGCACGCCGACAAAATTTCGTTGTACGCTTTGGGCGTGGGCATCATAATCGCCTTCATGGGGGACTGGCTCGGCTTGTCGTCCACGCTTGGCGCATTCTTCGCTGGGTTTGCGCTCGCGGAAACCAGTTACGGCGAGCGCGTCAAACACGAGTTGGGCATGCTCCGCGAATTCTTCATATTGTTCTTCTTCGTCGCCCTCGGCGCGTCCACGACAATATTCTTTTCGTGGGCCGCCGCGCTCCTAGTCGTCGGCCTGGTTGCCGCGTTTTACTTCGCAAACTTCGTTGCGTTCTGGCTGTTCGGGAGCGCGCTCGGCGTGGAACCCAAGACGGCTTCGCACACCGGGCTCCTCATGCTGAGCATGGGAGAGTTCAGCTTGATTATCGCGAGTTTCGCCGCCAACCTGAACGAGGCGGGGTGCACAGACAACTGCCTCGTGCCGCACGCCGACGGCATACTCGCCACCGCCTTCCTCCTCATGATAGTCACCGCCGTGGCGGCGCCCCTGATTTACTCCAGGCGCGACTGGCTCGTCAAAAAATTCCTGCGCATTTACCCGCGCGGGGCGCGCAAGGCGTTGGGTGAAATGGCGCGCGAAGCCAAGCCGCTGGAGGACTTCATCCTCAAGAAGGAGTTGCAAAACGAGTACGCGGTAATCCTGCGCAAACTGGTTACGAACATGGTGATAGCGGTTTCAATTGTTTACGTGAGTTACGCCGTCAAAATAAATCTGGACGTTCCGTTCCTGCCGTTCCTCCCACAGCCAGTGCCCTTTGCGTTGGTGGCGTTCCCCCTCGTAATCTGGCCGTTGTACCGTTTCGTAAGCGAGTTGAGGCGCTTGACCCAAAAGGTTTCCGCGACTCTGCTCGGCAAAAACGATGCGCGCGTGGACGAACGCCTCTCCGACGTTTTCGTGGGCCTGATTCTGACCGCTGTTGGCGTGGGCGCCACCGCCCTCATGTATTACTCCGCCGTGGACCCGTTGTTCTACTTGATTCCGGGAACTTACTCGTTCCTCGCCGTGATGTTTCTCGGCAAGTCCATTTACGGCTTGTTCGAGGGGTTCGAGATACTTGACGACTTGGGCGGGTTGGAGGACGGTTCGGGGAGCGACCGGTTATCGCACCTCGCAAAAGAATTCGAGAAGCACGCCAAAAAATTCAGGAAACTGAACGCGGAACGCGTGCAGGCGCGCGAACGCATACAGGAGGCGCTGCAGCAAGGGGAACAAGCCAAGGCGCGCCGCATCCTTTACTCGTTCAAGAAAAAGGAGTTTGGGGCATTGAAGGAATTGGGTTACAGCGCGCAAAGAATAGAAAAAGTTGAGAAGGAGGGATTCGCGAAGGCCAAGCGCGAGGAAGAGCACACGAGGCGCGCGTTGGAGGAATACTTCAAGAACAACCCGCCCTTCAAAACCGCTAAAAAGCGGTAAAACCAAAAGGATTACTGAATGATGAGTGTGAACAACCACTGAGCCTCACGGCTATGAAGATGAATGATAGCGGCTGAAAATCGACGGCAACAAGCCGAGTAAAAAGGCGGAGCATCAAGCGAAGCCGAGGCAATCAATTGGGTTCAGGGCACTCCCGTGCTCTCTATTAGGGCGCCGATTGCGAGGAAGACGACGGCCCACGCGAAGAGTTTGGCGACGTCGTAAACTATTTGCCTGAACAACGGCTTCTTGTATGCCTGCCGCACGATGGCGCGGCTCAGAATTCCACCGGACAGCGCGGTGGTAAGGTAAGCCAGCAGTTCAAACACGCCGTGCGGGAGTATGCCGAGGATACCTGCGCCCATGCTCAACGCAGCGGCCGACGGGTCCACGAGGTTGCGTGCCAGCGCGCCGAGGAAAACCGCGATGACCGACGCGTTCCAAATCAAGACGAACAAGGCGCCCGTGCTGTAGACCACGGACAAAACCATTACTATCAGCAACACTTCCAGGTTGTGGAAGAACAACAACTCGAATGCGCCCGCGTTGATGCTCGCCTCCGCGTTCACGGCAAATCCCTGGAAGTGGGCGCGCACCGCCTCCAACTCGCTTATCTGAGCGGAAAACAAGGACTCGGCTTCCGGCGAGGGGAGGGCGAGGTACCAGAAGGTGAAGGCGAGCGTCAAGCCGAGAAAGTAATTCGCCAAAACCATCAGGGTTGGGAGGTGGCGGGCGAGCGTGCGGCTTCCCGCAACCCGGAACGGCACTTTTTCAAAGGACTCCTCCTCAAAGGAGAAAAGCTTGTGAATGGTGGGAATGGACGGGATTATAACGAACAAGACGAGCAGCAAACTGGATTCCTTGGAGCCCAGAAAGAGGGTAGCGAAAACCGCGATGGAAACGAACACGAATGCAAGCAAAACGAGTTTCCAGGGATTCCGCTTCGCGGACGCGGGGTCGACCAACGACTCCAAAACCATGAGGTTATTTGGACAAGACAACTTATTTAAACAACGCACAAACAATTCATTGGTGAG
This sequence comes from Candidatus Micrarchaeota archaeon UBA95, assembly GCA_002499405.1. Classification (GTDB taxonomy): domain Archaea; phylum Micrarchaeota; class Micrarchaeia; order Norongarragalinales; family Norongarragalinaceae; genus UBA95. The sequence goes on from DALH01000024.1 coordinate 6,481, forward strand.
ACGCCATGAGTGAAGAACAAACGCCTAAAGAAGCTTATTTGGAGGGTCGCCTCCTCGGATTAAACCGCTTGATAACGATTCTCAAACAAGCCATGACGGAGGATCAGACCACGGACATAGATGAAATCCTGGTGGGACACATTTCAAACGAGATGAACGCCATACTCGACGAAATGCAGATTTACCACGGTGAGGATCACCCCGTTATAATTGATGCGAAGAAGAAGGCAAGAGAATTGCCCAAGCCCAAGAAGAAGAAATCACCCCAAGAAGAAGAGGAAGCCGCACCCAAAACGCCTTCCGAACTCAAAAAAAGCGTTGAAGGCGCCGACGAACTCATGCAGAACCTGATGGCCCTCAAAGAACAAGAGTGAGGTAATACTGAATGCAGAAAAAAAAATCCCTAGTCGTTCCAGGCGAAGCCCTTGCTTACGCCGTGGAATACGTGGGAGGAAAGAACATCGTTGAACTCGAAGACGGCCAACTCTACCCCGAAAGGGTTGGAACCAAGACGGTCAACGAAGAAGACCGCTCAATTGAAGTCAAAAGCGAGAAAACCGCGCGCATCGTCAAACCCGGCGACCTCGTCTATGCCAAGGTCTACAAGATATTCGACCAGATGACGCTCCTGGAATTCCAGCCCGTTGAAAAGGGCCTCGGGGGAGAACGCACCTTTGCTTACCTCCGCATAAGCGAGTTAAGCCGCGGCTACGCCGAAAACATCCGCGACTACCTCCGCACCGGCGACTACATCAAGGCGCGCGTCAAGGAAGTCAAGCCGCTCGGCATCTACCTCACCATGAAGGACGACGATTTGGGCGTGGTGCGCGCCTTCTGCTCGCGCTGCCGCGCCGAGTTAACCGAAGACGGCAAATGCCCCGAATGCAGCCGCACTGAAACCAGGAAGTGGGCAGGCAAACCGTTCATGAGGCCGCCGCGCCGCTTCCCGGAAAGAGGCCCGAGAAGCAGAAATACGGG
>DALH01000009.1 GCA_002499405.1 Candidatus Micrarchaeota archaeon UBA95
AGCATCCACATCGCGATTTGGCCGTGGTTGCCGCCGATGTTTTCTTTCATCAAAGCCGAGCAAACACTTTGTGTTTGCGGGTGCTGCGAAACTTGTTTCGCGCATTTCTTTTTTTTGAGATCAAAAGAAAGTTTGTTCCACATGGCGATTTGGCCACGCGTTTTAATTCGGCCGCGCATGCAATGCTTACTCCGCCAACGTTTAAAATTCACGCGTTTGCGGGCTTGACGCACACCTTGATTAGCCCGAGTTCCTTGCCACCCCTGAGCGTCGTGCCCTTGGTGAGCCGAATCTTGTAGATGCGCGTGCTTGAGTCGCGCCCCAAGGTGAGCCACCGCGACGGGTCGTCTTCCCTGCCGCTCCAAACATTTTCACTTATCCCGCTCGCGCTCCGGCAGTCGGGCTCGCTTTCGGGGCAGGGCTCGTCATTCAAGGATAACGCGTTCCAGCCCTGCTCGCAGTTCTCGTTCGTCAAGTGAATCTGCCCCGCCATCTGGATGCAGGACGTGGCGTCGCTGACAATCGAGTACTTGCCTTCCTTGTCAACGCTGATGGGCACTATTTGCCAGCAACCCCCGTAATGGGCCGGGCACAACCTGCAGTATTCGGGCTCGGAATAATAAACGATTTGCATTACTTCAATGCTGATGTCGCCGCACCGCGGCATTTCAAACGTGATGGTCCGCGAGGTCGGGGGCGAGGCGAGGGCAACGTCCAGCATCGCGGACTGGAGTTTCTCGGTCTCCGTCTTGAGTTGGGCGATGCACTTGCTTTCGTTGGTCTGGTTCATCAATGAGAATGCGAGCCCCATGCTCACGGCTAGGATTATGACGGCCACGAACAACGCTATCGGCGCGTCGGTTTGGCCCCTCACTTCTTATTCCTCGTCAAGAGAAACAGGGCCGCGCCGGCGACGTCGCGCGCCGTGTCAAGGTTTTCCTGTGCGGTTTCGCCGGCGGACTTGAACAAGGGCTTCACGAAGGTTACGAGGAGCACGGCGGCGATTGCCACGACTACGAGCAGGTAAATGCTTCCCCAGTCGCTCGCGCCCTTTCTCTTCATTTCCTATTCGCTCATGCAGGCGTCGCGGACTTCCTCAACGTCGCGCGCCCTTCCAATCACTATAAGGTAGCTGTCGCCGTCTCCATCCGGGTTCGGGCACACCGCTATTGACGCCTTGCCGGTCTTGTGCACTATGATGTAGTTGTTCTCCGTGACTTCCAGCATGGTGTCGTCACTGCCGCAGGTGGCATCGTCTATGCATTCAACGATTAACTGGTCGTCGGGAAATGCTTCGCCGGTCAAGTCTGAAGGAGTGAGAGTGTCTCCCTTCTTGAAGTCCACTTCGCTTTCTACTTCAATGCCGTAACCCTTGTTGTAAACGTCTTTCACCATTCCGGGCACTACCTGGCCGGCTTCCGCGCCGATGATTGACACGTTGCCGAGGAAACTCAAGAGGATTCCGAGTATCGCGATTGCCACGATTACGCTGATGACCAGCATCATGGTTTCAAAAGCCTGACCTTTCTTCTTCACGCAAAACACCTCTCCCGACGGAATTGAATTAATTACCCGCCACGCCTTTTAAATCCTGTTCTTCCAGGACGCGAAGGAATATCTCGCCGAAGTAGTCGTCCTGCCACGCCAGCATTTTTTCCTCCTGGACCAAGTGCATTACGGGCAACAGTTGCTCGGCTATTGCATCCGCTTCGGCGTTGCCCACCAAAGCCGAAAACAACAACACTCCTTCAGAGTCCTTCAATCGGAGCGCCGCGGCGAACACCCCCGCCATGCGCTCGTCCATCCCCGTTTCGGGAAGCATGACGTCTATTGCGCTCGGCCTCCTGCGCGCACTCCCAAGGCGTCGCCCCTTCTTCATCACGTGGCTCACGGCGTCCAACAACTCGTTGAGGGTGACGTGCCTCTCGCGGGGTCGCCTTGAATTGTAAATGAGTTCGGGCAGGTCCTCGTCTTCCAGGAGGCGTTCATCTACCACTTCGTCTTCAACGCCCGCGTCAAACGAGATGGTTTCCGCCTTGAATCTCAGAAGTATCGCTGAAGCCAGTATTATGTTCGCCGGCAGGCGCAGGTCAAGGGTTTGCAGTTCGCGCACGCGTTCCAGGAACCGGTTCGCAACGACGCCCACGTCAATGTCCCAGGGGTTCATCTGCTCGCTCCTGACCAAGTCAATCAAGAACTCCTTCCAGGTGGGATTCGCAACTACTTCAATCAGGTCCATGGTCGTTAATCCTTAACGCTCCCGCGTTTAAATGACTTTTCGTCTTGCCGCGGGATTAAGGAAAATCCAAAGCGCTCACTGCCCGTACAATTCCGCGAAGGACTTTCCTTTTTCACGCTTCTTCTTTTCCGAATACTTTTGTTCGGCCAAACCACCCAAAACGCGGGGGTCGTTTGAGTAATCCAGGAAATCCTTTTCCTTTTTTTCCTTCTTTTCCGGCAAGTGCTTCCACGAATAATTGACGAACAAGTAGGCGGCCGCCAACCCCGCAAACAAGGCGATGAGTTTTGTGGTCGTCGCCCCGAAGAATTCTTGTGCCGGAGCCAGCAACGCGTTGCTTACCGCAACGGT
>DALH01000049.1:0-5372 GCA_002499405.1 Candidatus Micrarchaeota archaeon UBA95
CCTGGGCAATGCTGGCTCACGCTAATCAACTCCGGCGAGTCGCGCAAATTCATTGAGTCCCCGCCTGCTAAAGGCGGGGGCTCGCGCGACCGCCAAACAAGTAAAGGCATTACAAAAATTAGAGCTGATTCATCCGTCGGCTGAACCCGACGGATTTCTCAGCCAAACGTATTAAAAAATCTTTTTACTCCGCAAGGCTTTTCCAGCGATTTTTAGTCCGCTCATTTAAAATCGGTTTTGTTTTAAAGCATTTTAAACAACTCTTTTGTATGAGAAAGCGCAAAGCTTTATCTAAGGACGTGTCATGGAATTGCTGAAAAAACCCGGCGTTACTTGCAGGCGAACCAAATGATAATGCAGGACTTGGACAAACTGGAAGAGGAAAGCGTCTACGTGTTGCGCGAGGCGAAAAAGCGCTTCAAGAAACTGTGTTGCCTGTGGAGCATGGGAAAGGACTCCACGGTCACGCTCGCACTCTCTCGCAAGGCATTCTTCGGAAAAGTGCCCTACCCCGTCGTCTACATCAACAACGGCATCGACTTCCCGCAGACGTACGCGTTCCGCGACAGGATGGCCGGGGAGTGGGGCCTTGACCTCATCGAGGAGCGCAGCATCATAAAGGACGACGACATCTCGGGCGTGAGCTGCTGCGGCGCAAACAAGACCGAGGCGCTCATGCGCGTGCTCGACGAGCACGGGTTCGACGGCGTCATCGTGTCCATCCGCCGCGACGAGCACGGCATACGCTCCAAGGAACGCGTGTTCTCGCCGCGCGACCAGGAATTCAGGTGGAATTACAAGGACCAGCCCGCCGAAATGTGGGGCGAATACACGAGCAAATTCGACGGGAGCAGCCACGTGCGCATCCACCCACTCCTGCACTGGAACGAAATAGACGCGTGGCGCTACGTGCAACGCGAAAAAATACCCGTCAACCCGTTATACTTCGCGAAGAACGGGAAGAGATACCGGAGTTTGGGCTGCACCAAGTGCACGGTTGCCGTGGACTCGGATGCGGATTCGGTGGACAAAATAATAGAGGAACTGAAAACCACCCAGGTGGAGGAGCGCTCGGGACGCGCCCAGGACAAGGAAAAAGAGCACGTCATGCAGCGACTGCGCGCCCTCGGCTACATGTGATGGAGAATGGTTAACGTCGTAATCTCAATGCTGGGCCACCAGGACCACGGCAAGTCCACGCTCATCGGCCGCCTGCTCTACGAGACCAAATCCGTCACGGCGGAACGCATCCGCGAAGCCCGCGAGATGAGCGAAAAACTCGGCCTGGAAATGGAGTACTGCTTTTTGTTGGACGCGTTCCAGGAAGAGCGCGAGGGCGGTTACACATTGGATACCACGCGCGCCCAGTTGAGGCACGGGAACACGATTTTCGAGTTGGTGGACGTGCCCGGCCACAAGGAATTCATCAAAAACATGTTGAGCGGCGCATCCAATGCGAGCGCGGCAATCCTGGTTGCCTCAATGAAGCCCGGCGAGGGATTGCAGGACGAGACGCGGCTCCACGTAAGCATGGCGCGCCTCCTCGGCATAAAACGCGTGATAGTCGCGGTGAACAAGGTGGACCTCGCGGGATTCAACGAAAAAAAATTCAACGTGTTTGCGGAGGAACTCCGCGAATTCCTGAAGGCGGCCGGCTACGACGAAGAGCCCCTCTTCATTCCCGTGTCCGCCAAGCTCGGCGACAACGTTTCCAGGAAGAGCGGGAACACGCCGTGGTATGGCGGCCCAACCCTCCTTGAAGAACTCGCCAAAATAGCGGCCGAAGACAAGGGCTTGGACAAAATGCATTTGCGCCTGCCCGTGCAAGACGTTTACGGCGGGGTGCTCGTGGGGCGGGTGGAGGCGGGCGTGCTTCGCAAGGGCGACGAAGTCTTGTTCACCCCATCGGGAAGGAAGGCGAAGGTAACCAGAATAATCGAGTTCGGCAAGGAACTTGGGGAGGCGAGGGCCGGAAACAACGCCGGTTTCGAGGTTGCGACGGACACGACGGGACTGCTTGACAACGTTTGCAGCCACGTCGACAACCCGCCGCGCCTGACCTCTAAAATCAAGGCCAAGGCGTTCTGCATCGCGGGGCACTCCATTTCAAAAGGGGAGGCGTTGTTGTTCAAGTGCCGCAACGGCGAAACTAGAACGCGCGTAACGCAAATAACGCACAAGAAGGACTGCCGCCTGTTTGACGAGGCGGATTCGCCGGAAAAAATCGTTGAATACGAGCTCGGCGAAATGAATTTGGAGAACGAGGACGCGCTGGTGCTTGAACGCTTTGAGGACTTCCCGCAGTTCGGACGGTTCGTGCTGCTCAAAGGAAACGCCGTGGCGGGCGTGGGCACTGTTGAGGAAACTTATTAGGAACTTCCCCCGCACTTGTTTCATCGCTTGACTGCTTCCACGAAAAAGTATTTGGAGGAGCGCGGGAAGCGCCCGCCCTCGCACAACCATTTGAGGAGTGAATACCAGCCGGGCATGCGCGCGAGCACGCGGTTCGGAAGGAAGAAGGGCCACGGCGGGAACGGGTTCCAGCCCTTAACGGAATAAGTGAAACCAGAAGAATCCAGCAACGACTCCAACTCTCTGAAAGACAACTTGCCGGGCTTGCCGGCGTAAGCAGGATGCCCCCGGTTTGGCGTTGTCAAGAACAATTTCCCGCGTTTTTTGAGTAGTCGCCGCACCTCTTTTAACAATGCCTCCCTGTTTCCCACGGTCTCCACCACATTCGCCAGCACGACTACGTCAAAGGAATGTGCGGGCAGACGGCGCGAATAACCGCGCACGAAACGCGCGTTCGGCGCGAACGATTTTGCTAACTTCAAGACCGCGGCGTCCGGGTCAATGCCTACGAGCTCATTAGACGGGCCCGCTCCTGATAGGATGAGCCCGGCGCCGCAACCCACGTCCGCCACGCGTTTGCCGCGCAACAACGAGAGGCGTTCCCGCAAATAAAACCGCACGTCCAGCCAGTCGCCCCACCAGTAGTCGGGTGCTTCGCGCAACGCTTTTTTAGCGAACGAAACCCTATTCATTGCGGTAAGGGTAAGGGAGGGAGCCGATTTAATTCCTTGCCGAACAAAGGTGTACGCAGAGATGTCCGAACGCCATACATACGTCAGGAACACGCTCTTGCTTCTTGCAGCCAACGCATTGGTTCTAGCCGTGGGCTTCGTTGCGCGGCCGCTCATCGCCCGCCTCCTCGGACCTGAGGAATACGCGGCGTTCGCACTCGTCTTGAGCACCGCCGCGGCGCTCAGCATCTACCTTAATTTCTCGCTGAATCTGGGACTGGTTTACCGCGTAGCCAAGAAGCCCAAGAAGGCAGGAGAATACAACTCCACGGTAATCGCCTTCCTCGTATTGATGAGCGCAATACTCCTCCTGCCGGCATACCTGCTGCTTAAAATCGTTGCACCTGTTCTGGGCGACTTGGGCTTTTTCTCGGCGTTCGTTCTCGCCGTTGCACTAGGCCTGCTTGCAATCCTTGAGGCGATGCAGCAAGGCCTCAAAAAATTCAACCAGTTCGGCGCAACGCAGGCCGGCTCGGGCGTTCTTGCAGCGGTGGCTTCGGTGGCCGGCGCAATCTTGCTCTTGAACGGCTTTTTGGTCGGCGCATTGCGCGCGGTAGCGGTTCTTGCAGTTACCGTGGCCGGCCTGCTCTACCTAAAGCGTTTCGGCCGCATAACCCGGAAGGCCTTTGACGAGGTATGGGCTTATTCAAAGCCGATTACGTTCGCGGCGTTCGCGAGCACGCTCATAGCCGTGGTTGACAAGTACTTCCTAGCCGCCTTCAGTTCCATGAGTTCGCTGGGTTACTACGACATTTCCCTGGCGCTTGTTTCGGCAACCCTGCCCTTCACGGTTTCGTTGACTGCTGTCATGCTCCCGGAGGTCTCGCGTTACCCGAAAAAAATACTCTCATATTACCCGCGCATCGCCGCCGCGAACACCGTGCTCCTCACGGGCTTTGGGTTATGCCTTTATTATTACGCGGACATCGTTGTTAGCCTGCTGTTGGGAAGTGAATACATTGCCGGCACCGTGCCATTGCTCCGCATACTCGCTTTGGCCCTCCCAGTAATGAGTTTCATAAACCTGAACAACACGACTTACCGCGCAATAGGCATGCCAAAGGCAACCGCGTTCTACGCGGTCTCGCTCGTGGCCGCGAGCATAATATTCAACTGGCTCCTGGTCCCACAATACGGCGCCATCGGGGCGGCTTTTGCGACCCTGGCAACCTACCTCGTAATTGCGGTTACGGGCACGGTTATGCTCTGGCGCCACGTCAAGGTAGGCATCCGCAAAACCGTTTTCCAGCTCGCCTTGTTCGCGTTGTTTGCGGCGGGCTACTGGCTCCTTGAAAACCCAGGTTTCACCGTGAAAACCATTTTATTGCTCGCGTTCGGCCTCGCTACCCTCGCGCTCCAAAGAAAACTGGTAGCGGAATTGATTGAAACCGTGAAGAGCTTCAACCTGTTCGGAGGCGGCGCAAAATGAAGCGCATCGTCTTCCTCTTGAACTACCCCCTGCAAAACCAGGTTGACGTGGGCCACTTGGACGTGTTAATGCAGTCCTTCAAGAACGCGTTAAACAAATTCGACGAAGCCGCCATCATTTCACCACGCGACAACCGCGAATACCGCCTCGGAAAAAAAATCCGCGTCAAAAGCAACGGCTTCACCAATCCGTTGCTCTACTATTTGTCGCCGTTAAAGGACTTTTGGACGCTTTGGCGGCTTGCGTGCGACTCCGACACCAAACTAATTCGCGCGTTCGCGCCAACGAGCGGGTTCGTCGCGGGCCTCGTTGGAAAACTCACCGGAAAACCGGTTTTCTTGAGCGTGCACACGGACGAAGCAGTTGCCGCAAGGGACTCGGGCCGCCGGCCCCTCAAATCGCTGCTCGTAAGATTCGCGGAACCGCTCTCCCTTAAGTGGGCAACCAAAATCGGCGTAATCAGCGAACACATCCGCGAATACGCGGTGAGGCGCGGCGCCGACCCAAAAAAGGTTTTCCTGCACCACAACTTCGTTGACCTCAAAAAATTCAAGCCCGGCAAGGGCAACAACAAGCGATTCGTTTTCGTGGGACGCTTCACGGCCGTGAAGGCGCCACTAACCGCCTTGAAGGCGTTCAAGGAATTGGGCGAAGGCGAGTTGTGGATGATTGGCGATGGGCCCCAATTCACTGAAGCAAAAAGGATAGCGGGCAAAAACGTGCGCTTTTTTGGTAGCGTCCCGCACTCCGGTCTCCCAGCAATTCTCGCGAAATGCGATTACTTTATTGCGCCAGCAACCGCCGGCTTCACGCTCATAGAGGCGTTCGCGTGCGGCCTGCCAGCCGCAGCCGCCGACCTG
>DALH01000049.1:5444-5971 GCA_002499405.1 Candidatus Micrarchaeota archaeon UBA95
AGCCGCAGCCGCCGACCTGGATTGGACCAAGGAAATGGTGGTCAACGGAAAAACCGGTTATTTGTGCAAGGCGTATGACGCTGACTCGCTCGCCGCCGCAATGAAAAAACTGCTGAAGAACGGCGTAAAAATGCGCGCGGCGTGCGTGAAAAAATCCCGGGAATTCTCGCTTAAAGAATTCAAGAAAAGGGAGTTAAAGGTTTACGGGGAAATCATTGGGAAATGAACGCAACGGTTTTCGGCGTTGGAAAAATGGGGTTGCCCCTCGCAGTAGCGTTCGCGAGCCGCGGATTCAACGTGACCGGCGTGGACTTGAACCAAGAACTCGTCAAAAAAATCAATGCAGGCAAGGCGTGCCTCCCCGAAGAGCCAGGCGTGGACGAACTGCTCGCCAAAACCGTTGCCCAAGGAAAATTCAAGGCGACCCTGGACGGGGTCGCCGCAATGAAGGACGCGGACATCGCAGTCATCCTCGTGCCCACCCTCGTCCGCGAAACCGAATCAGGAATAAAGCCCGACCTGTCAAT
>DALH01000030.1 GCA_002499405.1 Candidatus Micrarchaeota archaeon UBA95
AACGTCTCATTTAATTCGGTTTTCCACCCGGTTGACTCGTTGCAGTAAGTGACGTTGTTCACCGCCAGGGTGTTGCCTCCGCTAATAAGGTCCGAGCCGTTCACGGACAAGTCGGTAACAACGTTCGTGCCCTCGTGAATGGTTACCACGAGCGGGAAGCCCGTCACGGCGCTTTCATTTACCGTGTTCGGCGGCTGGGTGCCGAACGCGATGTCGGTGCCGTTAATCGTGACGTCTATGATGATAGAGATTTTCTCTCCGATGGTGGCGTTCAACGTGCCCGTGAAAGGATTCGTCCCGGAAGAAACGCCGGTAACGTTGGCTTGCGACTGCGCCTTGACTTGGTCCGGGGGAGAACCAGTTGTAAAGTTGTACATCACCCATTCGCAGGACGTGGCTGAACGAGAGCCGCCCGCGGAAATACTCAAACCAAGAGCATTCACGCTCACCACGCCGGTATCCGCGTCATAACTGCAACTGCTGAAAGGCACCGGTATTGCGCCGTCGCCGTGGTAGCAGGCATCATAGAATTCGCCTATCTGGTATTCCTTGTTCGTCGTCAGGTTGTGGTTGAAGTAGTCAAAGGTCGCGGCTTCCCCAAGGTTAACGTCGTTGCAGAGCCAGAACTCTGCGCGGTGCAGCGTGTTTACGGCGAGGTTGCCGTTCGAGACGTTATCGCACTCGCCGTCACCAACGTTTTCGCCGTAAGCCGAGGTGAGGTTGCACCTTAGGGTGCCCGCGCCCAGGACCATGCTGTTATCTTGGTAAATCCGGTGCTGGGCGATTTTCAGGTTGGCTTTGGCATAATATGCGAGGATTACGTTGGAGTAAAGCGGGGCGTTGTCTGCGTTGCTGAACGAGGAAAGCGAGATACCGGTATGCGAGTGCGCTTTTGCAGCACCAGAGCTTGGCCCCAGCCCCGCCTTATTGTCGGCTGACTCTGTTTCACCAGTTGAAGTCAAGCCCGTAACGTCCGCGTGAGAGTGTTGGGTGTTTCCACCAGTGGAGCCGTAAGAATCGCTTGCCTTCAAAAACTTTGAGTTCATTGCTCCTCCGGGCAGGCCGGATATCACGGTCCAGCTCGAGCCCGGAGTGGCGTTAAACATTCCAATCAAGCCGTTCGGTAGGGCGTCGTTGTCCACCGTGAGTTTCCCGAGGATGATGGTTTTGTAGGGCGGCTCGCTGTTCGGGGTGTCGGTGGTGCCCGCATTGATGGTGTGCGAGTGAGCGGTTTGAGCCAAAGCATTAGCCGTGCCCTTTCCCTTTGCCACTTCTCCAGTGACCGTGGTGGTGAGCGTGCCGCCGGCAGAGTGCGAGTGCGTGTTAGAGCCCCCCGTGCTGTTAGGGACGTCCGACCCGCGAATGTAGTAATTGTTTTGCTCGCTGTACTGCACCCAATTGTCGGGAACCGTGTTATTGAACAACCCTATCACTCCGAGGGGCAGGGTTAAAGGAATGCCCGTGCCAGCGTCATACTTTATCACGATGAGGCTGCGGTAAAGCGGCAGGTTGTCTGCGTAGCCGATGCTTGCGGTGATAGTGTGCGTATGAGTGTTTGAGGCAACGCCTAGGCCAGGATTCGCATTATTTGTAGCGCTTTGTGTTCCACTATTGTAACCACCCACGGTATGCGTGTGTGTTGAGGCGCCGCCGGCCGCTTCACTGTAAGCAGCGTCGGCGCGAATATACCTGTCATTCAACCCGCTTAGCGGAGTGCACGAAATGCACGTCCAGCCATCAGGAATGCTTCCCTCTGTTCCGTCCCAGAACATGATGAGGTTGGCGGTGGCGTCGCTCGCGATTGCCCACGTCCTGGACTCGCTCCACAAGCCGATGCTTAAGGGGCCAACGAAGAACAGGTGGGGCGAGATTGGCGGCGCCGCGAACTCGTAGTTGAGCGTGATTGAATCGCCCGCCTCAAGGAAGACAACCCATTCCAGCTCTTTCGCGTTTTCCTGCACGGTTACGCGCAATCCCGGCTGGGGGGTGATGTTGAAGGAGAGGGGAACGCGTTCAATTATTTTGCCTTGAAAGCCTTTTCCTGCCTTGACTTCAATGCTCATTTCGTGGCTGCCCGACGGGTAAATCCTTGTAGGGCCGCTTCGCCTGACGTCGAAAGCGGTTTCCTGCACGGCGAAGGAGTCGTTGATTGTTTGAGTGCCCGCCCGCGTCTCCGCGGTCAAGCGCAGTTCGTAAACGCCAGCCGCGCCCGTGGCGTAAAAAGCGTAATAGTCCGGCGTTGTAGTGGCGCCCAACACGCTGCACTCGGGGCTGATTGTTATCAAGCCGTTGGCCGTGCTGAGAACCGTGCTCCTGCCAGAGGGGTCGGTTACGAGCAATTCTACTGCGGCGTTGCACACCATGTGCCCGGCATCGTCCAAGACCGCGATGCCGATGAATGCCTGTTCGTTGGGGGCGTAAAAATTTTTGTCCGGGTTCAAAGCAAGCACGCCCCACGAAAACTCTTTTTGTTTCACGTAGAGCACGCCGTCTTTTTCCACTTGGACCCTGAACAATTGGGTTCCGGGCTGGAACTCCCTGGCATCTTCTTCGGCGACCGTTGCCGTGAAGGAGGCGCGAGACCAAGAGGGTTCGGCAAAGCCGGTTGCGAACGACGCTGTCTGGCCGGACTTCTTCCAAGAAACCTTTTGGAGGGAGGCGGAAGACGTTGACGAAAGCGAGACGCCGTCGTTGCCGCCCGCCAGCCCATTCCTGAACTGCACCGCGAACTCGGGCGTTTCCCTTGCCGTGAAACTCGCCGCGCCGTCTATGTCTATGTCGTCCAGTTCTTCAACCACCCGAAGCGAAATCGGGTTGCCCGCCGTCTGGCGGTAGTCGTTGCCTGCGTAAAAAACTACGGGGGTGTTGCCCAGGAATCCGGCGTGAGGCGCTACCCTAACGACCCCGTCCTCCAAGTAAATCGCGAGGTTTTCCGAATCGTAGGCGGCAACGAAATCCAGGGCGCCTTCGCAAGGGTTTTCAAAGTACTCCGTCAAATCGATTTCCGCCACGCTCTTCGATTCCATCAACACGTCAGGAAGGCTTTTGAGGAGGCGGGGCGCGTGCTCAGGATACGCTTCTTGCATGGGCGCGGGCTCCAAAAACGATTCTTGCTGCGGGGTTTCCACGGCCACCCGTTCAAAGGCCGACTGCAGAGCCAGGACCGAAAACAACGCCGCCAACAAGAGCAACAAAAACAAGCCTTGACGCATGAAAACCATTACTTGCCCCAAGTTTTTTAAAGTAGCGAAACCAGCGTTTAAAACTTCTTCTTGAGCACTAGGAGTTCGTGCCCCATTTCAAAGGGCTCCAAATCGATTTCTTCAAGGATTTCAAATGAGTCCGCCAATTCTTTTTTGACTTCGTTCAAACATTTTTTTCGGCGGCTTGGACGAGTCAATGCACGCCGCCTTCACCGCGAGCAACGCCAAACCCCCTTTTCGCAGGAAGCGCGCGTTCTCCTTGAGTATGCGCGCCTGCTCCGGGTCGGCAACGTCCTCAAACACGACGTCCACTTCTCCAACGTCCCCGTATTCGCCTGGCTTGCGGGCGTCCGCAACTATTGGAACCATGTTTTCGCGCTGGCTGCAAACGCGTAAGAGGTCGCGTGCGGCGCGCGCCGAGAACTCCACGCAGTAAACAACGCGCGCGATGTCGGAGACGTGGGACGCAGTGGCGCCGTTCGCCGCGCCAAGGTATAAGACGATTGAGGTGGGTTGGATTGCCGGCGTCTTCAAGCCCTTCACTATGGCTGCGGCGAGCTTGCTTTGCTTCGGGTTCCACTCGCGGTATTCGCGGCCGCCGCGCTTGAAGAGTTGCTCGCCGTGCACGCGCTTGCCTGGCGCGGCGTTCAGCGTGGCGAGTTGGCCGTCAACGAGGTAAACCCCTTTTTGCACGCGGTGCTCTACCACATTCTTGGTTTGCATTTGTTCACAACGGTTCAGTTGCGTTCAGCGAGAGCAGTCCGCACAATTCGTCGTGGGTGGCGCATACCTCCTGCCGCAATTGCTGGAAGTTTTGCGCCTGGAATACGCGCTTGCAGTCAAGCACGTATGACGGCCGCAGCGTGGAGTCGGGCAGGTGAAATCCTGCATACGCCTCCATTGCCGCGTCGTATTCATCGCTTCCGACCGAGTTGATGCAGTCCGCTTTTTCTTGGTTGTTGCTTGCAACGCAGTACCGCGATTCGTGTAGCGCGTCTCCCAGGGCCGATTTCAAGGTTTCCTCGGCGGCGTCCGCGGAATCGCAGAGGTAGCAGTCAGCGGGCGAATAGCGGTCCAGGTATGCAATTCCCTCGCTCGCGCATTCCTCGCCGTGCACAAGCATTGTTTCCTGGTCTTGGTCGTTGGGTATTAGCAGGACCGCGTTGTCGCCGTCGTATGCGTCAGCGTAATTCGCGAGTTCCTGGAAGTAGGTTTCCAGCTCCCTGTTGGCTTGCACGTCAATTACGTCAAAGTAAAACGCGGGAACGCGTTTCACGTCCGCCGGCGCAGGCAAGTTCTTCAAGTCAATTACCTGGAGGGCAACGTTTTTCTTGGCGAGCTTGGCTTTCACTGAGAGGATGCCGGTTGCCGGCGGCTCCAGCAGGTGCGACAGCCAGTAAGAGTTGTTGCAGTATTCGCACGATGAATCGTAATAAAAATTGAGTTCAGCCGGGGGGTAGTCCGTGGTTGCTTCCAGCACGCCCAACCGCGACTCTATTTCCTTGAGGCGCGAGGAGAGTTCCGCGTCGTTGCCGATGGTGTTGGCTTCAACTGTTGAGCGAAGCGCGTTGTTCTGCATGACGAGGTAAGCGCTTGAAGCCAGCCACAACACGAATATCGCGGCCAGGCCGTAGTAAACCGCGTTATGCAATTCGTCAACCTTTTCCATGATTCAATCCCTCCGCAACCAGTAAAGCATTGGCGAGGTCGCCGCCTTTTCCGAGGCGCGAAACCCGCACAAACCTAAAACCAACATCATTAAAAATCTTTTTTAATGACTTGTCTGAAGGAAAAAAATATTTTCGCCTTTGTTTCCCCCACTTCACTAAAGCCCATTTTTTCCCGACGAGTTTTTCGGGCCTCCAAAGAGTCGCGATTACGCGCCCCCCCTTTTTGAGCACGCGGCGAAACTCGGCCGCCGCCTTTTTTCTCCCGCGATAGTCCAGGTGGTGGAACGCCGCGATGCACGCCACCGCGTCAAAGGTTTCGCCTTCAAAGGGGAGGTCGCGCAGGTCCCCGAAAACAATTGCCGCGTTCTTGGTTCCGGCAAGGTTTTTTTTTGCGCGTTCAAGCATGGCGCGGCTGTTGTCAAGACAGACCACTGAGCAACAGCACTTGGCGATTTCCCTTGCCGGCACCCCGTTGCCGCACCCCGCGTCCAAGACGTTCCAGTTGCGGTGGAGCAGTTCAAGCACGGGTTTCAAGAGGAGGTCCCTGGGCTTCGCCTTGAACTCGTCCCAACGCGGGGCTATTTCGTCGTAAATTGTCACGCGTTCTTTTACGGCGTTCAAATTAAAAACGGTCGCGCGCTAACTTCCGTATGAAGCTCAAGGTCCTGCCCCTCGCGTTGCTCCTGCTGGCGGCGTGGCTGGCTTGCTCGGACTTTGAATCCGCGAGGGACAGCACCCTTCCGTGGATGAACCCGGTAGTGTTGCCCGGCGAACTTGAAGCAATGGCGTGGGTGCGCCAGAACACTGCGCCGCGCGCGGTGTTCGTGAACGACATCTTTGGCGGCGAGTTCTTGATGGGCAACTCGTTGCGCGAGAGCGCGGTGGGCGG
>DALH01000004.1 GCA_002499405.1 Candidatus Micrarchaeota archaeon UBA95
GACGTGAACAAAACCTGGCCGACCCCGGTGATCACGGAGACCTTTCCAACTGTTTGAATCGTTCTCGGGTTCAAGTTCAACCCGACCATGAACAAGAGCAGCACTATGCCTATCTGCGCGAAAGTCGCGAACGCGTCACTGGCCTGGACGATGTCAAGGAAATAAGGGCTCACTATGATGCCCGTTAGAATGTAGCCGATTATGAGCGGCTGTTTAAGAAATTGCATTATCGCGGTAACGACGACCGCAATGAGGATGACGATGCTTAATTCCATGAATATGGCCGCGGTCATGTCTTATCCCTTTGTTAACGTTTTCGTGATAAATAAATCAAATTCCTGCGCCCCGGCTTCAATGGCCGCGTTTCACAGGAAGCGCTGGAAGTTGACGTTTGCCTTCTCCAGTTTTTCGAGTTCCGGCTTGACCGAGCGCGCGTGCTCTTCAATGGTCTCCACTTGTTTGGGCGTCAAGTGCTTGAAGCGGCCCTGCATCTTTAAGTATTCCGCCACGGGCGCCTCGCCCACGGGGCGCGACAACTTGAATTTGCCGTCGTCTATTTCGAAGAGGTTCCACAACCCGCATTCAACTGCCTTGCGCGCGACTTCAACTGCTTTCACGGGATTGATTTTCCATCCCACGGTGCACGGCGCGTGAACGTTGACGAGGCGAAAACCCTTTTTTTGTTTTGCTTTTTTTAGTTTGGCTTGGAGGTCGGGCAGGAAGGCGACCGAGGCGGCGGCCGCGTATGGGACGGCGTGGGCTGCGGCGATGAAGGTGAGGTTCTTCTTCCATTCGCCTTTGCCCCCCATTTCGCTGGGAGTTGTCGTGGTTGCCGAGCCGAACGGGGTGGCGCCGCTTCTTTGCAGGCCCGTGTTGGCGTATGCCTCGTTGTCGTAGCAGACGTATAGAATGTCTTCGTTGCGCTCCATTGCGCCGCTCACCGCGCCGAACCCGATGTCGTAACTGGCGCCGTCGCCGCCGATTACGACGACGGTGCCCTCCTTGTCCAAGTGTTTGAGTGCGCGGCTGACGCCGGTGGCTACGGAAGCCGTGTTTTCAAAGAGGCAGTGCACGTAGGGAACTCCCCAATTGCTTTCAGGGTATTGAGAGCTGATGATTTCCATGCACCCCGTCGCGTTGACCACGATCACGTCTTTTCCAAGGGCTTCCAGCACGTAGCGGAGCGCGAGTACGGAGCCGCAGCCGGCGCAGGCGCGGTGACCCTTCAAGAACAATTCCGTCATTTTTTCACATCCACGCGCTCCCCTTCTCTTGCAGGGCTTCCTTAATGTTTTTCACGCTCACGTCTTTGCCGCCGAGCCCGCAAATGATTGAAGTGACTTCGGGCGCCAGCCCGGCCTCAAACAAAAGCGATTTGACTTCGGTTGCGAGGGCGCCCCCCAAGCCGAAACTCACATCTTTTTCCAGGATTACGACGCGTTTTTTTCCTTGAAGCGCCTTCTTCAACGCGTCACGCGGGAAGGGGCGGAAGCATTTCACGCGCACGACTCCGGCGAGCCCTTCGTCGGCGACGAGTTCGGCTTCTTCGGCGAGCGAGCCCATTGAAATGATTGCCGCGTCCTTGTCGTTCTTGTATTCTTCTATGAACGCGAATTGGGGGCGGCCGAATTTTTCGGCGAATTTCCCGGCGTGCTTTTCAATTATTCCGGCTGATGCGAACAACGCGTCATCCTGCTCCTTTTTCATGTCCTGATAGTATGCCGGGGTTGCGTAACAGCCGAAACTCTTCGGGTCGCCCACGTCCAGCGAATCCCGTTTACCTTTGGGCGCGTAGGCGTCAATCTCCTTTTTTTCGGGGACGTCAATGGGCGAGATTTCGTGCGTCAAATAGAATCCGTCAAAGCAAACCATGACTGGTATGCGCGCCTCCTCGGTAATCTTGAATGCCTGAATCGTGGCGTCCACGGTTTCCTGGCTGTTCTTGCAATACAATTGAATCCAGCCCGCGTCGCGCTGGCTGATTGAGTCCTGCCAGTCGTTCCAGATGCTGAGGGGCGCGCTGATTGCGCGGTTGGCGACGACCATGACCATTGGGAGGCGCGTGCCGCTTGCGGCGAAGAGGACTTCATGCATCAGGAGGAGGCCTTGCGACGACGTGGCGGTGAACGCGCGGCCTCCTGCAGCGCTCGCCCCGAACACCGCGCTTATGGCTGAGAACTCGGCTTCCACTGGCACGAACTCGAACCCGTACTCGGGCTGGATTCGCGACAGTTCCTGGGGTATATGGGTTGAAGGCGTGATCGGGAACGCGGCTACCACGTCGGGGCTGCACCGTGCAACTGCGTGGGCCACTGCAATGCTTCCCTCCATGATTTTTTCCGTCATTTGAGTTTCACTCCTTTTCGGGCTTCATTTGAATGCATTTCACGGGGCACTCGTTGGCGCAGATGCCGCACCCCTTGCAGTAATCGTAGTCCACCACGGCTTTGCCGTCAACCACTTTAACCGCCATGTCGGGGCACGAGCGCTCGCACGTCCCGCAGCCAATGCACTTCTCCTTGTTCACGACTGGTTTCTGGGACCTCCACGAACCCGTCTTGTTGGTGCACTTTGGCTTGACGTAGTTTTGCATAACCCTTATTTATTGATGAATCTATTAAAACGCTACGGTGACATCGGGTTTGAATTCCTTGCAGCGAAGCGTGTTGGAATGCCTTGAGAAGGTGGCGGACGCCCGCGAATTGAGCGAGAAATCGGGGGTTGCCTACTCCTCGATAATGAGTTTGCTGCCCGCCCTGGAAGACAACGGGCTGGTGGAACTGGAACGCGTCGTGGAAGAGCGCCTCGAATTGACTCCCGAGGGAAGGGATTACGCCGAAAACGGCCTGCCCGAAAGGCGGCTCGCGAACTCGTTGAAGAACGGCGAAAAAGCGGGTGCAATAGCGAAAAAACACGGCGCAATCGCCTTGCAGTGGGCGAAGAAAAAGGGCTGGGTCAAGGTTGAACGCGGCGTCGTGGCCAAGGGAAAAATCGGCGGGGACGCATTGGAGGAATTCCTTTCAAGGCCTTCAACGAAGTCGCCGGCGTTAAAGGAGGCGCTTGAACGAAAACTGGTTTCAATCAAGAAGGACAAGTCGTTGAAGGCGCGCATCACGCCCGCCGGAAAAAAAGCGTTGTCGGGCGGAACAATTGACTCGCGGCTCACCCCCGACGACTTGAAGACCGGGGCGTGGCACGAAAAAAATTACGCGGAATACGATTTGAAAACGGTTGCAGCCGAGGCCTACCCCGGCAAAAAGAACGCTTACAAGGAGTTCCTGAACGAGGTAAGGATGCGGCTCGTGGGAATGGGCTTCCGCGAGGTGCACGGCCCCCTCGTTGAACTGGAGTTCTGGAACATGGACGCCTTGTTCATGGCCCAGGACCACCCCGCGCGCGAGATTCACGACGTCTTCCAGGTGGAAGACCCGTGCAAGGGAAGAAAGCCGGACAAGGCGTTGTTTGAGCGCGTGCGCAAGGCACACGAAAAGGGAATCAAGGGCTCCACGGGCTGGGGCTATGCGTGGGACCCGGAAGTGGCGTTGCGCCTGGTTCTGCGCTCCCAGACCACGGCGGTGAGCGCGCGAAAACTCGCCGAAGGAATTCATCCGCCAGAGCGCTTGTTCTGCATTGGAACGGTTTTCCGCCCCGACGAAATCGACTGGAAGCACTTCATTGAGTTCACCCAGTGCGAGGGAATAGTCGCCGACGAGAACACTTCTTTCCGCGAACTGCTGGGCTATTTACGCAACTTCGCGGTGGAGGTCTTCGGGGCAAAAGAAATCAAGTTCGCGCCGTCCTACTTCCCGTTCACCGAGCCCAGCGTGGAAATGTTCGCAAACATTCCGGGGCGCGGGTGGGCCGAAGTCGGCGGAGCCGGATTGTTCCGCCCCGAGATGCTGGAGCCCCTCGGCGTGAAAGTGCCCGTGATAGCGTGGGGCCTCGGCGTGGACCGCCTCGCGATGATCAGGCTGGGAATAGATGACATCCGCGACATCAACGCGAAGGACTTGAAGAAGTTGAGGTAACGAGGAGAATGGTTTCGTTAAAGGTTTCAAGGTCGTGGCTGTTGCGCCAACTCGGCGTGAGCGAAGCCGAGCTGATTGAAGCCCTCCCAAACGTGAAAGTGGAAGTGGACGAAAACGCCGAGGAAATGGGTTTGGACGTTACCGGGGACCGGCCCGACTTGTTGTCGCGCCAAGGCATACTCCGCGCGCTCAAGGGCTGGCTTGAACAGGAAAAAGGCGCGCCCCCACTGAAAGTAGGAAAGGCGCGAGCTGAACTGGCGGTGGACGAAAGCGTCAAGCAGGTGCGCCCCTTCGTCGTGGCTGCGTTCGCGCGCGGGCTGCGCCTGGACGGCGAGTCCGTTGCCGAGTTGATGCAGGTCCAGGAAAAACTCGTGTTGACTCACGGCCGCCACCGCAGGAAGGTGGCAATAGGAATCCACGACGCGGCAAAAGTGAAACTGCCGTTTTCCTACAAGGCGGTGAAAGGCGACTACGAATTCGTTCCCTTGGGATGGACCAAGAAGGCGTCAATAACCCGCATCCTCAAGGAGCACGACAAGGGCAGGGAATACGCGGATTGCTTCGGCAAGTCAAAGGTTTACCCGTTGTTCACGGACTCGCTGGGAGTTGTTTCCCTTCCCCCCATAATCAATTCGGCCCGCACCGCCGTGACCATGAACACCACCGACTTGTTGCTGGACGTCACGGGCACGAACCTGGAAGCGTGCAACGTCGCGTTAAACATCTTGTGCCAGGACTTCTCGGACGCGGGCGCACGCATTGAGGCAATCAGCGTGGACGGGAAGGATTACCCGGAAACCGCGCCCCGCGAAATGCTTCTCGGAACGGATTACTGTAACGGCGTGCTCGGCACGAAACTGTCCGACAATGAAATCGTGCACGCTTTGTTAAAACAACGCATCACCGCTTCAAAAGCGAAGCCGGGCGTTGTGCGATGCTTGGTGCCGCGTTTTCGCGCGGACTTCCTGCACCAAATAGACTTGGTTGAAGAGGTTGCGCTGGGTTATGGCTTCAACGAGTTCGAGTTGAAGCGCCCCAGCGTTTACACGAAGGGTTTCTTGAGCGCGGAAACATTGTTGGAGAACTCGGTGCGCGACTCGCTTGCCGGAGCGGGATTCGTTGAAGCCAACCTCACCGCGTTGTCAAGCGAGGAAACCGTTTACAAGTCGTTGCTGGAAAGCGATGCCATCAAAATCCGGAATCCCGTGAGCAAGGACTACGGCATCCTGCGCTCGCACGTCCTGCCCTCCCTGCTGGAGGTGTTGGCGGCGAACACGCACGAACCCTACCCCCAGAAAATCTTTGAGGTGGGGGAAGTGGTCCGGAAGGCTGGCGGGGAAGCGGTCACGCTGAAAAGCGTTGCCGCCGCCTCGTGCCATGCGAACACGGGCCTAACCGAAGCAGCTTCAATACTTCAAGTGCTCTTGTCTTCCCTCGGCAAGGAATTCAAGCTCCGCAAAAGCGAGTGCAATTCCTTCATGAAGGGCCGCCAAGCCCAAATAATCGTGGACGGGAAACCGGCCGGGTTCGTGGCTGAAATCCACCCCCAAGTCCTTGAAAACTTCGGCGTTAGCGTCCCCTGTTCGTGTTTCGAGGTAGACCTTTGATGGTCATCGAAGCGTCCCTCCTCAACGCAATCCTTTTGGGCGCCATGCCAATTTCTGAGGTCCGCGGCGCAGTAATCTACGCCTTGAGCGTGGGCCAGCCGTGGATGATTATTCCCGCAGCAATAGCGAACATCCTGGCAGCCGTTGTCCTGTTGCTAGTCTGGGACTTGTTGCGCGTTGAACGAATCGGGATGTTCGTTTTAGGCAAGCACCTGCACAAGAAGGTCGCCAACGCGTCCGCGAAATACGAGCACTACGGCGTGCTCGGTTTGGCTTTGTTCATCGGAATCCCGTTGCCCGTGACCGGAGTGTACACGGGCGTGCTCGTCGCAAAAATATTCGGCCTCAAAAAAAGAGTGATACTCGCCGCGTCAATAATCGGCGTCTGTTTTTCGGCGCTCGTTTCCTACGCCGTCGTGAGCGGCGCGCTCACCTTACTTTGATTCTTTTTCGTCCGAAGAACAGGAAGCGCGGCCTGTTCGTGAAGACGAGATTGCCGCGCCCGTCCACGAACGCGTATTTGTATGAAGCGAGTTTTTCGGGCAGGGCGGCCAGGTTGCCCGGCGTCAACTTTGATTCGTTCAGGAAACGCCGCAAGCCCTTTTCGTGCAACAACGGCTCCATTCTCTTGTATGCCTCGGAAACGCTTTCGCCGAGGTTGACCGGAACTTCTTCACTCCGTTCATAGCCGAGCCCGCGGACCGTAGTGGAACCGAAGAACGAGTTCCGCCTGGCTTTGACGACCGCATCCAACAATTCGTTTGCGTGCGGGCTCAACGCTTTTCTGAAGAGTTTCAAGTCACCGAACGCGTTCCTTCGCGTCAAGCCCTCGCGTTCCAGGAATTCTTCGCCCGCGCTCTTCTCCATGAAAACAATTTACGTGAAAACTTGTTTTTACGCTTTTGGGAGGCGTCCTTTTGGCTTGGGTATCTTGAACTGCGGG
>DALH01000013.1 GCA_002499405.1 Candidatus Micrarchaeota archaeon UBA95
AAACCCGAACCGCTCCCGAATGAAGCTGGTTCCGCCTTCCTTCCAATTGAGGAATGCATTTCACCTTCGAAAACCTTTCCAATGGAGCCGTCCACCGTAACAATCCTGCCATCCTCAAGCAGCGTCGTCGCCTGCCCTGTTCCGACCACGCATGGAACTCCTAGTTCGCGGGAAACGATTGCGGCGTGACAGGTCACGCCTCCCTCGTCGGTCACTATGGCGGCCGCGCGCTTCATCGCGGGAACGAAGTCCGGCGAAGTCATGCGCGCCACGAGCACGTCTCCCTTCTTGACCTTGTAAGCATCCTTGGCGTTTTTCACGGTTACCACCGGGCCGCTCGCAATTCCCGGGGAAGCACCCGCACCCTCCAGCAACGCGTCGCCTACGGCTTCAACCTTTTGCTCTTCCGCACCTTCTTCCTCATCATCCCCAACAACGCCTTCCTTTCCCAGCGTGGTAATTGCCCGGCTCTGCACTATGAATGTGTTTTCGCCGTTGATGGCCCACTCAACGTCCTGGGGCGAGCCGTAATGCTCCTGAATGCGCTTGCCGAGTTCCGCCAAGCCCATTATCTCCTTGTCTGACAACTTGCGCTGCTCCTGTATTTCCTCGGGAACCTCGGTCCAACCCTCGCGCGACACCATCCGCTCCTGTTTGTTCACGTCGCGCGAAACTATTTCCATGGACCCGGCTTCAACAACGTAGGTGTCCGGAGTAATCGAGCCAGACACTATTGCCTCGCCAAGCCCGAACCCCGCCTCTATGACGATTTGGTTGCGGTCATTGGTCGCCGGATTCGCCGTGAACATGACGCCGCTCTTCTCGCTGTCCACCATCTCCTGGACCACGACTGCTATTCCAACCCTCAAGTGGTCAAACCCCTTGGAAGCGCGGTAATAAATCGCTCTCGCCTCAAACAACGAAGCCCAACACTTTTGCACGGCCCTCACGAGTTTATCCGCGCCCTTCACGTTGAGGAATGTTTCCTGTTGCCCCGCGAACGAGGCGTCCGGCAGGTCTTCGGCAGTTGCGCTGCTGCGCACGGCCACCAGCTTTTCCTGGCCGCTTGAAGGCATCACGCTCACGCCGCACAACCGGTTGTAGGCGCGGACGACGTCCGCCCTCACGTCCCCCGGCATGACGGCCGAAAGAATCTCGCTTTTGACGTAGTCGCTTGCCTCGTTCAACGCCTCGTTGTCCTCGGCATCCAAATCCTCCAGACGCGCGCGGATTTTCCCGCGCAAGTCAGCGAAGTCAAGAAAAGAATAATAAGCGCCCGCGCTCACCACGAACCCCGGCGGCACCCGAAAACCCGCGTTAACCATTTCCCCGAGGTTGGCCGCTTTCCCCCCGGCCTCGGCAAGCGAGTCCCGGGACAACTCCTTGAACCAGTACACGTTCTCCATGATGAGGATAGTTACAGAACGCCTTCTTTTATTTGTTGAGGGAAGAGAAGCCGGCAAGCAGCGCGCCCGCCTCCTCGCGCGAAGGGTTCGCCCTCTCCAGCACGCGTTCAAACGCGAGCACAACCCTCCTCCTGTCCTTGACGCTCCCGCCCAAGGAACCCGCAAACAATTTGACGATTTGCGCGACCTGCTTCCCGCTTGCGGAAACGTACATTGTCTTCGGGAATTGCGACAAGGCGTAGGCGACCACGGCAATTGAATGCGATAAATTGAGCACGGGGTGCTCCTTTCCCGTTGGAACGTGGACGAACAAATCGCAGGCCGCGCACTCGCCTTCAGTCAACCCCGTGCCCTCGCTTCCGAAAACAATTGCAACCCGCTTTTTCCCCTTCACGCGGTCCTGCAGCCGTTGCAAGGCAACGCAGTTCTTGAACAACGAGCGCCGAAACCTCTTTTTCTGCGCGCTCGTCCCCACAACGAAGAAACCCTTGGTCGCCTCTTCAAGCGAGCCAAACACCCGCGCGTTCCTCAAAACGTCTCCAGTGTGCTTCGCGTACTTCCTAGCCTCAAAACCGAGTTCGCACTTGGGCGAAACAATTGCGAGTTCCTTGAACCCGAAGTTTTTCATGGCGCGGCACGCGAGCCCGACGTTCAAGTCGTGTTCGGGCCTCACCAGAACGAATCGAATCATAACGGTTAACTTCTTCCCCTGTTAAAGCGACGGCCTAAAGCGCTGTTAAGTTCGCCAAAAGCTTGGGCGTCATTCGGTTCCAACCTAGCCATCAAATCAAAAGAGGACCGCCAAGGCCCTTTCTCGGTCAAAGAGGTGATGGCATTGTCAAGCGCGGAACGATGTCTTGCCCCGAAATGCTCTTGCTCATTACACAAATTCACATAAACCCGCAGGGTTTGGGCGCGGTAGCGGACGTCAGGGTCTTTGTGATCGGACAGCAATCGCAGGCGCTTCTGTAATTCCCGTGTCGTGGGCAGTTCGCTGGATTCAGGCATGAAACATTTAGAGGACAACAACCTTAAAAGCCGTTTTCACCTAATTTTATTACTCGTTTTAAAGGTGGTTTTCAAATGACTGAAGAGCAAAAAGCAGCAGAAGACATAAGGGAACAAGAAGAATTAAGCGAGGAGGAAGACGAAAAGCTTCCGTTCGCAAACGCGCGCGTGGTCCGCATAATCAAGGCGAATTTGAAGAACGAGCACCAGGTAAAAATGGACGTGAAACTCGCGGCCAACCTGTTGCTCGGCGAAATGCTGGCGGACATCGCGCAGTCAATGGACAAAGAGGACCACTTCACGCTGTCAATAGAACACTTCAACAAGGCGGCCCGCAAATACCGCGAAATCGGGTTGAACAAGAAGCGCGTGCTCCGCATCCAGAAAGTGCTGGAAAAACAGAGGGCGGAACTCGACGAAATCGTTACCGAAATAGATTTGGACTTTCCGGCAGACCCCTCAGTCAGCCAATGAAGGCCTCCCAACCCTCTTTTTGCAGGGGAATCAACTCCCCCCCTTTTTCCAGGAAAACCCCCTTGCCTTTTTCCACGCGGGCGAACCCATCCTTGAATGGGCCCGAGAACACGCAACAATAATCCTCGCCGAAACGCGTGGCCGCCTCCACCAAGTCCCAGCCATGCCTCTCACAAAACGCGGGCAGGCGCCTTGGAACCGGTAATTCCTCAACCACGACCCTGACGCGGCTCAACCGCGCCAACTCGTGCAACGTGAATGCAAGCCCGTCGGAAACGTCCATTCCCGCGCGCGCCTTGCGCCACGCGCGACGGCAAAAAGCGTAGCCGGGGTCGGGCAGGTCCAAGGCATGCTTGAACTCCGCGGGGCAGCCGCGGAACACCTTCCTTTGTTTTGCGAGGCGGGCGGCCGCGGCCCCGCCAACGGTGCCCGAGCAAACCATTCGGTCTCCGGCGCGGCAATTCCTGCGCAACAACGGCTTTTCAGTGAAGCCGACTCCCGCAATTGAATACGTCGCCCCCTCGTTCAAGTCGCCTCCCGCGATTCTGCCGCCCGCAAGCCCGGCTTCCAGTTGCGCACCCTTGAAAAAGCGTTTCACCCACGCGAACTCTTTTTTCGCGGGCAGGGACAACGACAAGAAAAAGTATTCGGGTTTTACTCCCGTGGAACAGAGGTCGCTCGCATTCAAGGCAATTGTTTTCCTTCCCGCCTCAAAAGCGTTTTCCGATAATTCGTCGAGGGGGCCCGAGTCAATGCTTACGGCAAGCCCGTCCCGCGAAACAAAGCAGTCGTCGTCGAAACCCGAGACGCCGGGCTTCCCGAGCAAGGCGTGCACGCGTTCAAGCACCCTCCTTTCACCCAAATCTTCCAGCCGCATAAGTTTTAAAATACGTTCAACCCAATAAAATAACGCTTTCTGGGTTGTTCCATGAGATTAGGAGGAATATACGTTTTGACGCCCGCACTCCCGAAAAACGAGTTGAAGGAATTCGTTTCGGGCTGCGCGGGCGCCGACCTCATGCAATTGCGTTTCAAGAAACCCGACGGCTCGCCGTCGCTAACGGTAAACGAAATGATTGAAGTAACAGAGCACGCGAAAAAAGTGTTGCCGTGCCCCGTGATAGTCAACGACTGCCTGGAACTCGCTTCACGGGCCGACGGAGCACACGTGGGCCAAGGCGACTCGGCTTGGACCACCGCCAAAAAAACGTTGGGAGAAAAAATCGTTGGCTTGAGCGCCAGGGAACCCGAACAATTCAAACGCCTGATGGAGGACGCGAAACGCTTCGGCGCCATGCCCGACTACGTGAGCACGGGCTCGATTTTCCCGACTCAAAGCAAGTTTGACGCCGAGGTAACCGGCTTGGAACGCCTTGATTATGCCAGACGGGTTCTGGAACGCGCGGGAACCCCCTTGTTCGCGGTGGGAGGAATCAACAAGTTCAATGCAACGCAATTAACGGGAAAATGCGACGGCATCGCCGTCATCGGCGCGATAAACAGGAACGACCCCGAACAATCCATAAGGGAGTTGAGGGCCGCATTCAAGGGTGGAAACGAGTGAACGCGGAAGAAAAACACGAGACGGACAAAAAAGAAATCCAGAAACTCGTCGCCAAAAACCGCGACCGCATAACCCAGATGAGGGACCACATCCAGGAAGTCCAAGTTCTGAAGGATAAGCGCGACGCCGAAAACGCGGAAGTAAAGAAATACAAGAAGCAACGCGACAAAATAGAGGAACGCGTAAACAAACTAAGGGAAGCTCTGGACCAAGACAACGAGAAACTCAAGGAAACCGGCGTAACCGACAACTCCATCGCCGGAATCCAACGCTACATAGAAGAACTGGAATGGATTCAACAAACCGAGGCAATTACGCCGGCACGCGAAAAAGACTTATCCAAAAAAATCAACGAGTTGCGCAAGAAACTCCCGAAAAGCGATGAAGCCAGGAAACTGATGGGCGACATAAGGAAGGAGCGCGACGAACTCAAAAAACTCAACCCCGATTCAAAGGAATTGCGCCACAAAATGATTGAACACGCGCGGCAAAGCGACGAATACCACAAGGAACGCCAGGAATTATTGAATAAAGTGGACAAACTCCAGCAAAAAATCAGCGAAACTATCGCCCAACTGGAAGAAAAACGCGGGGAATTCGCGGAACTCGACGCCGAAATCAACGAAGCCAGGGAAGCACGCAAGAAGGACAGCCACAAGGAACACGATGACGCAGCCAAAAAACAGAAGGCAATCGAGAAAAAAATCAAGAAGCGCATCAACGACGCCGCCCAGCCAATCTACGAGAAATTCAAGGCCGGCGAAAAGCTGAGCATGGAAGAACTCCTAATCCTCAGAGAAAGCGGAATGCTTTAAGTCCCTTGGCGCCAGTCGCTGAGATACTTTTGCTGGGCGGGCGTGAGGGAATCAATTTCCAGGCCTTCTGCTTTGAGTTTGAGGCGGGCGACCTCGTCATCAATTTCTTTGGGCACGTCGTAAACCTTGTTTTCGAGTTTTGACGCGTTCTTGTGCAGGTATTCAGCGACGAGCGCCTGGTCCGCGAAACTCATGTCCATCACGCTTGAGGGGTGGCCGGAAGCGCAGGCCAGGTTCACTAGGCGACCGTGCGCCAACAAATAGATTCTCCGGCCGTTCTTCAACTTGTATTCCTCCACTTCGGGCCGGATTTCGCGGTGTTTTTCTGCTAGCGCCTCCAAGGCGGGCACGTCCAGTTCAACGTTGAAGTGGCCGGTGTTCGCCACGATTGCGCCGTCCCTCATTTTCTCGAAGTGTTCGCGGCGGATTACGTGC
>DALH01000016.1 GCA_002499405.1 Candidatus Micrarchaeota archaeon UBA95
CACGCATCCGCCATCGCGAAAAGCCTCGTCAAACCCTTGGAGGAGGCGCGCTGGGCCTGCTCCCCAAGCGAGTACGCCTCTTTTACAATGTTTTCAAGCGCGTCCGCCTTCTTCGTCGCGGCCATTGCAGCCAATGCCTTCACGGGAAACGCCGCAACCTCCCTGGCCACGGCACTCCTCGCTGGCGCGCTGTGCTTCGCCGCCTTGAGGAGCCTGCCTTCCCGAGCTGCGAAAAAGAGGGGCGAAGAACTGGAGGCGTTCCTGCCCATAGCGCTACGAACCATTGCAAGCGAGCTCGAGGCGCGGGCTTCATTTGAATCCGCGCTGAGGTCAGCAACGGATTGCGGGGCATTCGGCGCCGAACTCGGCCGCGCCCTCAAACTAATTGCAAGGGGCCACGGCTACGACGAGGTCTTCAATTACCTGTCAAAGCAAACGCGTTCAGTGCTCGTCAAGCGCGCCCTCGCCCAACTCTACTTGACGTACTCGCGGGGAGGGCCGGCCGACGCGCTCCGCAAACTCGCCGACGAAGCAACGGCAAAACAAAGGCAGGCAATCCGCGAGCACTCCGCGAAAACCGCGTTCTTCGGAACCGTGTTCATAGCCGTGAGCGCAATCGTTCCCGCCTTCTTCGGCGCCTACGCCGTAATCTCAGCCACTTTCCTTGAAGCCACGTTTTCGCCGGGCCAGATAATCGTTTTCTTCGCCTTGGTATTCCCGTTGATGGATTTGGCGGTGCTCGCCTACTTGAAGGAGAGCGCTCCGAAGGTGCTCGCAAGTGGATAAAAAAATCGTTTTGGCGTCGGCGGCGCTCGCGTTGCTGGAAGTGCTCTTCCTCCCCCTTCCATTCGAACAAATTGTTCTGGTTGCAATTACTACCGCGGCACTTCCCGCCGTCTCCCTAGACCTGTACGCGGAATACTTGGAGGAAAGGAAGCGGCTGGAACTCGAGGAACGCCTCCCCGAAGCCCTCCTGCAAATGGCTTCGCGGCCCAAGGGAACCGCAATCGAGGAAGTGCTCGAAGAACTCGCGCGCCAACCCGGCGAAACCGGGAAACAATTCAAGTCAATTACCCGCAGGATTCGGTCGGGAATTTCCGCGCCCAACGCGTTACGCCGCCACCCCACCAACTCCTTCCTCTTCAAACGAGTGCTCGAAATGATTGCGAACGCCTACGAGTCCGGCGCCGACGCGTCCAAGACGTTCAAACAAGTTGCCGAAGACGTCTTGGAACTCCAATTCATTTCGCGCGAAGCCGCTTCGGCCGCAACCCTCCAAAAATACTCGTTGCTCGCGGCCAGCACTTTGTTCGTCCCCTTCATCCTCGGCTTCCTCTACAACCTCGTGGAATCCCTGGACTTCGCAGGAATACAAGGAATCTTCTCCACGTCAACCATGGAACGGCGCGCCCTCGTGGAAGCAATTTCCCTCGGCAACCAGGCATACCTCGCCTTGTTCGCCTTGATTACCTCCTCCTTCGTTTCCTTCAACGAAAACAAGCCGCGCAAAGCAGTTGCATACGCGGCCATCTGCCTCCCCCTATCGTTAATCGCCTATTACGTGGCGCGCTCCGCGAGCATACTATAAAATACTTTGGCGCGGTAAAGACACGCATGGAGAAGAAGGTAACCATAAAGGAGACCAAGAGCGTTGAAACCACCAACCCCATCCTGATACAGGGCTTCCCGGGCATGGGAATGATTGGAACCATTTCAAGCGCTTACCTCGCCGAAAAACTCGGCATGGAACTCGTCGGCGAAATAGAGAGCGATTACTTCCCCCCGATCTCGGCGATTCACGACTACAAGCCGGTCCCGCCCGCACGCGTTTACGCGAGCAAGGAACACGACTTAATCGTCTTGTTCTCCGAATTCGTGATACCCGCCAACATAGTCAACGAGTTGACCGAGGAAATACTGGATTACGCCAAACAAAAAAACGTTTCAACCATTTACTCCCTGGCCGGCATCGCCGTGCCCCAACCCAAAGGCGAGATTCACGGCATCCCCAGCAACCAGAAAATGGCGGACAAACTCAAAGCCAAAAACGTCCAACTCATCAAGGAAGGCGCCACCCAAGGCGTCAGCGGAATCCTCATCGCCGAATGCGCTTCCCGCGGAATAAACGCCGCCAACGTGTTAAGCGAAACCAACCAGCCCCTTGACCCAAAAGCCGCGGCAACCCTCCTCGACAAAATAAGCGAAATCTCCGGCGTAAAAATAGACACGAAGGACTTGCGCGAGGAAGGCAACAAAGTCCGCGAAAAAATGCGGGAAACCGTGCAAAAAATGAAGGAATTCCACGAGGACTACGAAAAACACGGCCCAAACCCAATGTACGGCTAAACCGCGGGAACCTACGATTCCCCCAGTTTCAAGGTCCTCCTGACCCCTCCCTTAATTAATTTTGAAAAAAGCTAGGCGCACCAAAAAAGAAACGTTTTAGTATCATTCCCGCGCTAACAACGATGCGGAACGTGCAGGGGTAGCAAAGCCTGGTCAAATGTGACAGGTTCAGGGCCTGTTCCCTTAGGGGTTCGAGGGTTCGAAACACTCTTTTTTCTTTCAGTGAAAGAAAAAACATTGATGAAAAAAAGAAAGCTAAAATCCCTCCCCCTGCACTCACAAGGCAGAGCCGATGATTAAAACCATTGTAGT
>DALH01000019.1 GCA_002499405.1 Candidatus Micrarchaeota archaeon UBA95
GTTTAAAAAACCATTCGGCGGCGCGGGACCTAGGGGCACGCTTAAAAACGGTTTGAACATGCTAGATTCCGATGTCTTTGAAGGCATCCGGAGGTGGGTCGCATGGCTCGCTTTGAATTCGACGACGAAGACGACAAGTTGGACGACGATGAAGAGGACTGGGAAGAAGAGGACGAGTAACCCTTGCTCCCTGGTTTAGTTCCTCGCGGAACCGCTCCAAACCCGTTGATTTTTTGTTTTTCCCTGAATTTTTGGTAAAAGAAAACCAATTAGTATTCAACAAAAGGAAGGGGTGAGGCACCTACTGATTCGCCGAAACTAATTGCAGGGGGGTAAGCGTGAACCTGACAAAGTGAAGCAAAGCTTCACGTGCACAGCAAATCCTTGATTTGCAGTGTCGGGGGGTGCAACCCCCCCCCAAGCGGTTCAGTACTCCCGCCGGGATGCACAACAAACCTTCTTTTAACAAAAGAAGGTTCATCAAGAAAACCAATTTGTTTCTTTTTCATCAAAGCCTCTTTCTTTCAAAGAAAGAAAGGGTTTGAAGTGCTCCGGCCGGGATTTGAACCCGGGTTACAGGATTACTCTAACTTCCTTTTCTCTTAGTCAAGTTTCTCTTTTCTGGAAAAGAGAAAGTTGTGAGAGTCCTGCGTCCTTGACCGAGCTAGACGATCGGAGCAACGCCTTATTTTTTGGGTGGCTGAAGTATTTATTCGTCTTCGAAGTCTAGTTCGTCCCCGAAGTCGTCTTCCTCGTCCCAACCCTCGTCTTCATCCCATTCAATGGCGAGGAGGCTGCGCCTCTTCCTGGCGGACTTGTGCTTGACCGATTTTTTCGCCATTTTTCCGACCGACTTCTTCTCTTTTACGGCCTTCTTCTTGGCGGCCGTTTTAACCGATTTCTTTTTGACGGCTTTTTTCCTGGCTGCCTTCTTCATCATCTTTTTCCCGGGTTTCTTTCCTGCCATCAGCATTACCCCCCGTTTGAACGCAAATGTTTTGATGAACCCGTTTTTAAGGTTTTTGTGAGGTGGTTAAAAACGTTTTTTGATTAAAGGTTATTGGTGAGTAGGCGTGGATTTCAAGGTCCGACTTTTTGACATGGAACAGGGAAAACGCGAAGTCGTGCTCAATTCGAAGCAGGCGCGCGAACTTGATTACAACGTGTTGGACCGCGTCGTGGTCCGCGCCGGAAAGAAGGGCGTTGAAGCGATAGTGGACCACGCCACGGATTCCATAAAGGAGGGGGAAATCGGGGTTTACCGCGAAACCGCCAAGGCCCTGGAACTGCGCGATGGCCAGCGGGTGAGCGTAGAGTCCGCGCACAGGCCGGCGAGTTTGGACGCGATAAAAAAGAAGCTGGACAACCAGGTACTCGATGAAGGGGAGATAACCACCATCATTAGCGACTTGATGGACGAGCGCTTGTCTGACGCCGAACTCGCCGCGTTCATCACCGGCATTTACGCGAACGGAATGAATTCCGAGGAAACCATTGCCTTGACCAGGGCGATTTACGGTTCGGGCGGCGTACTCAAGCCGGGCAAGGGGGCGGCGAGCGTGCACAGCATCGGCGGAGTGGCCGGCGACCGCGGCTCAATGCTAATCGTGCCCATACTTGCCTCCCTTGGCTTGATTGTTCCAAAGACGTGCACGCGCGCCATAAGCAGCGCTTCGGGCACGGCGGACGCCATGGAGGTCCTGGCTCCGGTCACGCTGGACCTAAAGAAAACTACTTCGGTTTTGAAGAAGGCGGGGGCGTGCATCGTGTGGGGCGGAGCCGTGAACATGGCGGCCGCCGACGACAAGTTGATTCACGTGCGCAGGCCCCTCCGCTTGGACCCCAAGCCGTTGCTGCTTTCAAGCATCCTCGCCAAGAAAAAGGCGGAGGGCGCGGAATACGTTTTGCTGGACATACCCGTGGGGCGCGGAACCAAGGTGGCGGACATCGAGGAAGCGCGCGAACTCGCCAAGCAATTCGAGGGCCTCGGAAAATTGTTGGACATGCAGGTCCACGTAGTGATAACCGATGGAAGCGAGCCCTTGATTCAGGGAATCGGGCCGTGCTTTGAGGCGCGCGCGGTTTTGGAGGCGTTGGAAGGGAAGAACAACGATAAACTCGTGGACAAGGCGTGCAAGCTCGCGGGCATAATCCTCGGCATGGTTCGCGGCGTAACCCACGAGGAAGGTTACAGAATCGCCTTGCAGCAGGTCAAGTCGGGAAAGGCATTGCAAAAATTTAGGGAAATAATCGCGGCGCAAGGAGGCAAACCGGGCGTGCGCCCCGAAGACATATCGACCGCAAAACACAAGGCGGTTTTCAAGGCAATGGAGAGCGGCCGCGTGGGGCACATCGACAACCACGCAATTTCACGGGTCTGCCGCACGCTTGGCGCTCCCGCCGACAAGTGCGCGGGAATAAGGTTGATGGTTGAGAAGGGGGACGAGGTCAAGCAGGGCGACGCGCTCTACGAACTTTATTCGGATGACAATTCCAAACTCGGCCAGGCCTTGAAGGTGGCCAAGACAACCGCGTTGATTGAAGTAAAGCGCGTGGTAATGGAAGTAATTTAGCGCGCAGATACGAATAAATAAGTATTGCGCCCATTGAACCAGATTGGGTGTATTCAAATGATTGAGGTTCGTTTTCACGGAAGGGGAGGCCAGGGATGTGTTACCGCCGCGGAAGTGCTGGCCATGGCCGCTTTTTTCGACGGAAAAAAGTCGCAGGCATTCCCTTACTTCGGCGTGGAGCGCACGGGCGCGCCCGTCCAAGCGTATTGCCGCATTGACGACGAGAAAATCAAGTTGCACCAGCAGGTTTACGAACCAGATTACATCGTAATCCTGGACAACTCGCTGCTTGACGTTGCCGACGTGTTCTCGGGCTTGAAGAAGGGCGGAATCGCGGTAATCGCCAGCAAAGAGCCCATCCAACACGCGGGCACAAAAGTGATGACGGTGGATGCCTACGAAATCGCGCAAAAACACGTGGGACGCCCCATCGTGAACATCGCCGTGCTCGGCGCGTTCGCGAAGGCCACAGGCCTCGTGTCTTTGGAAGCGCTTGAGAAAGCGGTGTTGCAGGTGTTTGAGGAAAAGCCGGGAATCGGCGAGAAAAACTTTGCCGCGTTAAAGGAGTGTTTTGAGGCGACGAAATGAGGCGGGACGCGCTGGTTGCGTGGCTAGACAAGGAACTTGCTTTTGAAGTTGAAGACGAGTCGTGCAACGGACTGCAGTATCAAGGGCTCCATGAAGCTGGGCGCGTGGGCCTCGCCGTGGACGCGTGCCTGGAATCATTTGAACTCGCAGCGGAAAAAAGGTGCGACTTCCTGATGGTGCACCACGGCTTGTTCTGGAAAAAGCATTTGCCTGAACGAATTGACGCGTTGTTGAAGGCGCGTTTGGATGCCTTGAGCGAATCCGGCATTTCATTGTACGCCGCGCACCTGCCGCTGGACGCCCACCCCCGTTACGGCAACAACGCCGAGTTGTTTCGCCTGTTGGGGTTGAAAGGGAAAAAGCGTTTCGCGGAATACGGAGGCGCCTCCATCGGTTTCAGGGGGGTCTTGCCTAGGGCGCTGGGCGTGGAAGAATTCGCTGAACGCGTTTCAAATGCTTTGGAAGCCGACGTGCGCCTGCTTTGTTGCGGTCCCGAAAAAGTGCGTGAAATAGGGGTTTGCTCGGGCGGAGGCGGTTTCGCGGCGCGCGGCGTTGACTGCCTGGTCACGGGTGAGTTCAAGCACTCGGATTTTCACG
>DALH01000010.1:0-19237 GCA_002499405.1 Candidatus Micrarchaeota archaeon UBA95
CATGTTCATGTTGTTATGAATTGGGCGCGCACTCTTTTAAATCACTCGCGGCTTAATCTCTTGCAAGGTGGATTGGTGACATGACCGGAAAATTTTTATTGAAAAAACGCGGGCGTGAGAGTGGCGGGCGCGGTTCGCGCCGCGAAATGGAAGACGACGAGAGGCGCAAGCCGTTAAGCAAAGGCGATTTTGTTCGCCGCCGCGCGAGAATGCTGGAAAAAGCGCGGGAAACCGTGCAGGAGGCGTACACAAAGCCCGACGCGCCCCTAGTCCAGGCAACGCGCGCAATAGACGACTTGGACAACGTTAAATCGCTTTTGTACCAGCGCTTGATGGAGTGGGTGCAACTCAATTTTCCTGAACTGAATTTGAAGAACGAGGAAACCGTTTGCCGTCTTTACGCCGAGTTCGGCGACAAGAAGTTTTTCGACGGAGAATTCATGCGCGAGCACCTCGGCAAGGAAAAGGCGGCGGACGTTGCCGCAAAAGCCGGCAAGAGTTTCGGCGCCGACTTCATGGAAGAAGACAGGATAGCCGTGGAAGCACTGGCGCGCTGCGTCCTGGAATTGTTCCAGCTCCGCGAGGAACTCCTGCAATACGTCCAGGTGAAGGCGCGCAAGGAGTTGCCGAACACTTGCGAACTCTTGGAGCCGTTGCTGGCCGCGCGGCTGCTCTCGCTGGCGGGAAACCTTGAAAAAATGAGTCGCATGCCCGCGAGCACGATTCAATTACTGGGCGCGGAGAAGGCGTTGTTCAAGCACCTTAGGAACAAGCGGATTGCACCCCCAAAGCACGGCATAATCTTCCAGAGCCCCCTCATCAACGCGGCTCCGCCCGGCCAACGCGGCAAGATTGCGCGCGCTTTGGCGACCAAGGTAACCATCGCCGCCCGCGCCGATTACTTCACGAAGCGCGACATCGGCGCGAAACTGCGCGAGGACTTGGAGAAGCGTTTGGGGGAAATCAAGAGTGGAAGGCCTAAGAGGTGAGTGCCTCTCTTTTTTTGAAAAGGGTTCGCATTACGTTGACCACGTTGAACGCGTGGTAGCCCTTGCAAAACGCCTTGCGGAGTTTGAGGGCGCGGACGTTGAAGTCGTGGAGGCCGCTGCTTGGCTGCACGACGCGGGCCGCACCGCAGAGGACTTGGGTGAGTGCGAAGACCACGCAGTTGAATCGGCGCGCCTAGCACCGGAGTTGTTGAGGAGGGCAGGGTTTCCTGAGGAAAAAATTGCGGCAGTGGTGAAATGCGTTGAACGCCACCGTTATTCCAAGGGTTTGAAAGCCGAAACTATTGAGGAGGCCGTGTTGCAGGACGCGGACCGTTTGGATGCGTTGGGTGCCATCGGGATTTACCGCGCGATAAAGATAGGGCTTCAGGCCGGGAAGCCTTTTTATGATGCGTCAATCAAGCCGGCGGAGGTTTACGCGGGTAACAGCAAGACAACGATAAACCACTTCCACGAAAAACTGTTCAAGTTGCCGGATTCAATGAACACGGAAACCGGGAAGCGTTTCGCGTTGCAACGCATAAGGATAATGCGGGAGTTCGTGCGCGAGTTAGAGTGCGAGTGGGAAGGCGTTGCCTGAAAACCATAAAAAACCCGCGCGGCTTCCTTTTTGTTGAGAATGAAGAACTTTTTGCCCCTCATCGTTGCAATGGCGTTCATCGCGTTGTTGATTGGTTACTCGGCGATGCCTTCCACCACGACAACCGAGTTCTATTTGCTCGGAATCTCGGATACGGGGGAAGGCGTCCTCGTGCCCTTCAAACTGGAGTTCGCGCCGGGCACGGGCAAGGTTCTCGTGGACGCTTCTGACGCTTCCTATAGGAAGGACACGGCGGAGTCGTTGAGGCAGGCGAGGGACGCCGCCGAAAAAGCGCTGGGCTTGCCCTTGAAGAACGCGGACTTGTTGCTTGAGTTGGACGTTGAGGGAGCGGACGTGGGGGGCGACAGCGGGGGCGCGGCGTTCGCGGTGGCCATAATCGCTTCGTATCACGGGGTGCAACCCGACGAGGACGGCGCAATCAGCGCGTCTTTGGAGGACGGCGGGCTGGCGCCGGTGGGCGGGATAACCGAGAAAATCGTTGCGGCGGCGGACGCGGGCAAAAAGTTTTTTGTGGTAGCCAAGGCGCAGGAAATAAATGGCGAGAACTCGTTGAAGCAGAGAATCCAGATAATCCGCGTTGATTCCCTGGCCGAAGCCGCCCGGCTTTTTTTGGGCGGCTAGGGCCACACCAGTTCGCTTATTTTTTGCTTGGCTCCGGTTTTTCTTGCCGCTTCCATGACTTGCAACAATATGTTTGTGTGGCGGCGTAGGAAGCCCGGCGCCAAACCCGTTTTTTTCAGGGCGGCAAGCAATTCTTTCTCGTTTCCGGCTTTGTCGAGTTTTTGGATGATTTCCTTCTTTTTGTTGAAGAGCCGCTTCAGCCTCCACATTGCCTCCTCAAAGGTTTTTACGTTCCCAAGGTGCGCGTTGGTTGCAAATTTTTTTAGCGCGATCTCTTTGTTTGCCCCCGCCTCGTTCTTGATAAGGTATTGAATTGCCTCGTGGTATGCATTGAGCCAGCGCGTTTCCGAGAAGTATCTGCCCAACTCGTTGAATTCCGCTTCACCGAGGTCGACTTCGGCTATTCTCAGGCCGGTCTCCGTCTTGGTTACGGGGCTCCGGTCCCCCCAAAGCATTTCAACGGGTATCGTGTGGTACAGGCTCTTGCTGCCGCCTTCCTTGTGTTCTACCACGCAAATCAAGCCTTCTTCTGCTTTTGTTTTTTTTTCCTTCTTTTTCCTTCCTTTTTTTGGCCAGGCGTCTTCGGACAACGGGAGGACGGGAATGTTGTTTATTGTTGCGTAGGGCCGGCTTAACCGGTTGTTTGTTCTGCATTCAGCGGCGTTTCTCTGAGTGCGTTTGAATGCGAGTATCAGGATTCTTCCGCCGTTTTTGAAATGAATTACGTCGGCCAGCGGGCCCCCACTTAGTTTGAGTGGCTTGCCCGACAAAACAACGGGGTTTTTTATGCGCGGGAGAAGGGTTTCGTTAACGAATTCCTCGGGAGTCCGCGAATCCTTCATTGCTTTGATGATGGTTGAAACCATATACTTAAAGCATTGGTGGGACAAATTAATTAACTTTTTTTTGTGCGGGGGTCGCATAGTGGCCATTGCGGTGGCCTGCTAAGCCACTGGCGCTAAAGCGCCGCGTGGGTTCGAGTCCCACCCCCCGCGCTTTTATTTTTAGAGCCCCAATTCAATACCATGAAGTTTGAGTGCTCGGACCTGAAAAAAATCAACAAGAAAATCGTGGGCGAAATGAATCAGGCGCCCCCAGTTGTGTGCGACGGGAAATTACTTGAAGAAATCGGTTTGATGCCCACCAGGGAAGCGCAGGCCTTCTCGCTCGCCCAGCAAAAGCCGTTCGAGTCCGGGAACGCGCGCACCGCGTTCTTCGTGCTTTATTACGGCGGGGGTGCGTTAAGCAACCGCAACATTTCCAATTTCCTAGGCGAGCACAAGGCGTGGATGACGTTGTTGAGCAAAAATGATTGAAGAGCCGCGTAAGTTGAGGGTGGCCATAGTCGGCTTGGGCTTGGACACAAGCCATCACTTGGTTGAGGAATCAGAAGCGATTTCTGCGGGTTTGGACCGCGAAAGAAAGAGAATCAAAAATAATCGTTCCCTTTCCAGGAAAGAGAAAGAGGAATTGTTGAGGGCTGTTGGCGGGCAGGAGCTTTCACGAAGGCGGGAGTTGCGGGAGCGGGTCAAGGCAAGGGAAACCGTTCCAGGCACGGTTCCCGAGGAATTGGCCGGGATTTTGGGAGCTTATTTCGGAAAAAAAGTTGAGGTCTTGGTTGAAGCCGACGCCTTGCCCAACAAAACCAATTTTCCCAGCGTTTTATCCGACGAGCAAGGGGAGGAATTGACGGAGCATTTCAGGAAGTTGGGGAAGGAAAACGATTTGGTGATAGCAATCGGCCGGAACCACTCCCGCGCGTACCCCTTATACGCCGGGGGCGCAAGGGTAGCGCGCTTTGACGCGCACACCGACGCGCGCCCGTACGACCACGAAATAAATTGCGGGAACTACGTTGATGCGGTCATACGCAACGGCTTGACGGAAGCGAAAAAAATCACGCATTATACGATGTTTAATTCAAAAGGGAAGCCGGATATTTTTTTGTCTCCTTTGGGCGAGTTCGTGGACGTTGGCAAACTTCCTTTGAACCACGACAAAGAGCACGACGTGGTTGACGTGGATGTTGACGTGTTGCATTCTTCATACGATGCCCAATCCAAGTGGGAGTCAAGCAATCTTACTTCGACGCACGTTTTGAGGGCGGTCAACGGCATGAAGGAGCCGCCCAAAGTCCTGGGTTTTTTCGAGTACCGGCCCGAACAGGACGCGCACGGGTTCGCTAAGGATTTGCTGGTGCAGTTGTCGCGTTCGCTTGCGCAACGCCACTTGGAGAGGATTCAAGGGTTCAAGCCCATCAAAAAGTAGAGGGCTTCGGTGGCGTAACAGCCCGCGTCCAATGAAAAGCGAACCACCAGCGGGTCT
Source organism: Candidatus Micrarchaeota archaeon UBA95 (assembly GCA_002499405.1). Lineage (GTDB taxonomy): Archaea > Micrarchaeota > Micrarchaeia > Norongarragalinales > Norongarragalinaceae > UBA95. The sequence continues at coordinate 4,555 of DALH01000010.1, forward strand.
TCTTGGAGGACTTGAAACTCGCGGAGTTCCGCGAACCACTTGCGTTTCCCGCCCTTGGAGGAGAGTTCGGGGAAGGATTTGAGGAGGAAGGATTCCTTGGAGAGCCCGCGTTCCCGCAGCCATTCCTCTTCGAATCGCGTCGGCTCCGCGGTTTCGTATCCCACGAGGTTGCCTTCTTCTCTGGGCGGGCCGGACGCGAGTTCGTCGTTGAAGAGTTGGGATTGCACGGCGTGCACGAACATGAGTTGGAGTCCCCTCGGCAAACAACGCAGGGCGCCCGCGAAATCGTTTTCGTTTTTTGCCAGCCATTCCAGCATGAACCGCTCGTTTTTGAGCCACTTCGGAAAGTATTCCAGCGCCGCGCGAAAGTCGCCTTCTTTTGCGAGGCGTTCGCGCGCCTCCCTTGCTTCAACGCTTTTCTCGCCTTCAGTGAACGCGAGGTAATTCATTACTGCGTCCCGCGTTTCCCCGCGGAGGAGTTTCAAGCCGACGAGCGCCGTGTTCGTGCGCACGCTTCCGAAGCGTTGCGGGCCGAAAAAATTGGGGTATCGGCCCGTTGAAGTGCGTTCCCGGATTTTTTCGGGGTCGGGTTCAACGCCGGCGTTCTCCGCGGTGAGCGTAATCGTGAAACAATTGCCTTTCAGGTCGCCGAGGCGTATTTTTTCTTTCTCCTTCCACGCGCCGAGGACGCGCAAGTCCTTGACGCGCGCGTTGACCAATGCCTTGGGTTCCACGCAGAAACCCGAGCAGAGTTGGGTTGTCACGGCGTTCCGGTCTTTTGCGCCGGCGAAGGAAAAGCGTGACGGCTTGGCGTGCACGGCCCACGCGAGCGCGCGCAAGGCGTCGTTAGTCGTCCACACCGTTTTTTGGAGGGCGAAGTGGGCGTGCCATTTTTTGCCGGTTTCCGAGTCGGGGCGTTGGAATGGCTGGTCGCGTTGGATTATGCTTCCGTCCGAGGCGATTTCTTCCACTACGAATTCTTCGGGCTTGAATTGCATGACAAATCCTTTTAATCTCCCACGTTCTAAACGGTTTTCATGGGGGAAGGATTCACGGGTTTGGCTTCGCTCGTTGCGGGCGTCGTGATACTAGTCTTGTTGCGGTGGTATTCCCTGCAGGACTGGTAAAATCAAATTCTTTTTTCGAGTTTTAAGAAGCAGTTCCCCATTTCTTTGAATCCGAGCGCCTTATACGCCTTCAAGTGCTTCTGGTTTGAGGCGGCGACCGCTATTGACTCGAAGCCGTTTTTTTTCGCGTTGTCTAGGTGTGCGTTAAAGAGTTCTTTGATGGGTTTGAACATGGGTGCGTTTTTGTTGGCCGGCGAGTCGCCCACCCAAGTTTGTACGTAGTAAAACCTCGGGTTTTTTGCACTTACCGGCTGTGACATCGTTTCATCATTTAATTCGCTTACCAACTCGAAGTTTGAGGCGTGTACGATGTTTCCTTTCTCGTTTACGGCGACCATTACTCGTTTTCTGTTTATTGAATCGAGCAGCTCCTCTTTGATGAGCGCCCGAATCAAGGGCGTTTTTTCCTTTCCCTCAAACCATTTCGTCAAGTGCAGTTCGGTCAGCGCTTCCAAGTCCTGTAACGTTGCTTTCCTGATCTTCATTTCACTTGTACCTCAGGAAGGCGCCGAGGCCGCGGAACGTGCCGTAGAACTGGGCGCCCTCGCTCGTGTCCTGCGACAAGTATTCAATTGGCACGCCCTGGCGTTCGGCTTCTTCCACGAGTTCTGCGACCACGTTCTCGTCTTTTGTTACCACCAGTTTTCCGCCGCAACTGCAGGACTCTTCCCCGATTTTTTCAACGAGTTTTTCCTCTTCCTTGTTGCACGAGTTGCATTTGAGTTTCACGTAAAACAGTTCCAGCCCCTGCGTGACTAGGAGTTTTTCCACCTGGCGGGCGTCCAAGGCGCGCTTGATTTCTATTGGGCCGTACAAGGCGAGGCCGTTGGTGGAGACCTCGCGCATGAACGAGTCGAATAATTGTTTTTCCTTGACGGCTTCCTGGTCTGCAATTATTTCCGAGGATTTTTCAACGATTTCCCTCAACCCGTATTCGTCGGTGTAACCCATGTCAACCACTCCGAGGATTTTCAGCTGGTAGTTGAAGGGCTTCATTTTGAGGAAGTCGTGTTTGGCGGGGCCGGGTCCGCCCAGGATTACGCCCTTGAAGTTTTTTTTGTCCACGAAGGCGTCCATTGCCCTGGCCCACGCGCTTGTAATACAATTCCACGCCTTCCACGTGGAGGCGGTCGAAACGGGCCGCGCTTTGGCCGCCCTTGTGCACTTTCTGGTGCGCGGTGGAGTGCAGTTTTTTGACGACCTTGGTTTGCGTGCCTTTGAGGAAGGCGAGGGTGGCGTCCTTGCCGTCCATGACTACGAGGCCGTACAAATCGGTTTTGTCCGCGAGTTCTTCCAGCGGTTCCAGCACGAACTGGGATTCGCAGCGGTAGAATTGCACGTTTAAGGGTTGGGGGGGCTCCACCCAGAAGAGTTGGAGGTCCTGCTTGCCTTCCTTTTCGGAGACGTTTCCCGCGAACACGGCCATGCCGTTTTTCGGGGTTTGCTTGAAGCTCTTCAGGAAATGCATTATTTTTTCGAGGGCGGCCTGCACGTTTTTCTGGGTGCTCTTGCTCTTGATGTTGCTTGCCTGGCCGTACTCGTCCTTGAGTTTTCCGGTCACGTCGCTTATGGGGTAACCGGGAGTTATGTAAACCGAGATGAGTTCGGTTCCCCTGCCGCGGTACTTGGAGAGTTCCTCTATCCTTTTCTTGAATTCGTAGTTTTTCTTGGACATGATTTGATCACTGAGCCAACGTATTTTTGTGCGCCCACGACTATAAAGGCAGTGCTCGTGCGATTCCCGTCTTGGCAGAAAAGCGCGAAATCGTTCCGCCGAGCAGCGCCGTAACCAGTTGCATCAAGCCCATTGCGGCGACTATGGGCGCGGGCACGAGACCGAAGTAATTGAGGGCGAGCGCGCACGCGAAAAGGAACGCGGCCTTCAACGACGCCCCGGCGAGGAGGGAAGCCCAGTAATTCCTTGAATCCGCGAGATAGAGTTTTTTCACGGTCAGCGCGAGCAACGCGTTCCCGACCCAGATGAATGGAATCATCAGCGCAAGGTAAACCGTGAACGGGCCGAAGACGAGGCCGCGCGACAAAACGCCGAGCGAGGGAAGGATTAGGATGGGCAGGAGTTTCCAGTTCCTGAGCTCGAGGGCGGTGGTGACGAGCAACGCATTCACCACGGAGCCGACCAGCAACTGGGGTCCGGCCAGGAGGAAGGAAACGAAGAAGCCGATTATTGAGTAAGCGGCCAGCCGCGCGTATTCGCGGGCTTCGGGCAAGGCGAACTCCTGTTCGTACAAGAACGCGTAATTCATTTCAGCGTCTCCAATATCTCCTGGGTTCCCTTTCGGTGCAGGAGTTTATGAGCTTTTTCCCCGCCGGTTTCGCCGAGGAATTCGCGGTAAAGTTTTTTGACGTCCGGGTTCTGGTGCGCGTTGCGCACGCGCGTGTTCTCGGCGTCCAAGTCGCGTAACCCGAAGGCGCGCTTCGCCACTTGTTGCGGGTCGTTGCCGGGCTGGCCGGGTCCGCCCACGCAGCCGCCGCGGCACGCGAGCACTTCAATGAAGTCAATCGTGCGCCCGCCCTCCTTTTTTTCCTTGAGCACTCGTTCGCACATCTTTCTTGCCTCGTCGTACCCGTTGACGACCGCGACGCGCAACGGTTTTTCCAGGCCCACTTCAATTGTGAACTCCTTGGTGCCGCCGTAGCCGGGGCGGCGGTCTTCCACGAAGGGCAGCAACTCCTTTCCGCCCATCAACTCGTAGTAGGCGGCGCGGACAACCGACTCCATTACGCCTCCAGTGCCCGCGAACAAGGTGCTCGCGCCCGACGCGGTGCCGAGGAGTTCGTCGAAGGAATCCGGTTCCAGGGAGTGGTAATCGATTCCCTCCTGTTTGATGAGTTTGGCGAAGTCCTTCGTCGTTAAAATGAAGTCCACGTCTTGTTTTGCTCCCGGAATTTCGGTTTCCTCTTCCCTGGACTCCAGTTTCTTGGAGTAGCAGGGCATCACGCCGACCACGAATATTTCGCCCGCCTTCTTCCCGGTTTTTTCCGCGAAATAGGTTTTCGTGAGCGCGCCCACGATTTGCTGGGGCGACTTCACGCCGGACAGGTGTTCGTTGAGTTCGGGGAACGCCTTCACGCAGAAGCGCGTCCAGCCCGGGCAGCACGACGTGAACACGGGCAGGGCGCCTCCCTCCCTCAGGCGGCGCACGAGTTCCGCGGATTCCTCTACGACTGTGACGTCCGCGCCGAAATCCGTGTCGAACACGTTGTCGAACCCGAGTTTGCGGAGGGCGGCGACCACGCGGCCCGTTTCCTCGCTTGAGGGCTCCGAACCGAATTCCTCGCAAACGGTTACGCGCACCGAGGGCGCGGTCTGCGCTATCACAGTCTTGGATTTGTCGGCTAGGACTTCTTTGACAAATGAAATATCGTCCATCCACCCGTTCACGCCTTGAAACCTTTTAATTCTTGCGTGCGCTAAACCACTTGAAATGCGTAAAACGTTTTATTACCTGGAGTTGTTTGAACGCGAGTATTTCTCCAAAGCGTTTCCGGACGCCTCGCTCTACGACGGGGATTTTTCGGGGAACGAGGAGGACGCGGAAATCGTTTGCATCCGCGGCAAGAGCGCGTTCTTCGGAGCGGATGCAATCAAGAAATTTCCTTCCATCCGGTTCCTGGCAACGCGTTCGGTGGGCATGGACAACGTGGACTTGGAGGCGTGCAAGTCGGCCGGCGTGGAGGTGCGCAACGCGCCGGGTTACGCGAACGACGCCGTAAGCAGCCACGCCCTTAAGATGCTGGAGAAATTAGGCGTTTCCTTGAAGAAAAAAAAACTCGGCTTGGTGGGCGCGGGGCGCATCGGCAGGAAACTCGCCGAAAAAGCAATTGGCCTGGGCGCGGCCGTGGTCGCATACGACGTAGTCAAGGACGAAGCCGAAGCAAAGCGAATCGGCTTCAAATACGTTGAACTCGGCGAAGTGCTCGCCTGCGACGTCGTATCCGTTCACGTCCCCCTGCTCCCCCAGACGAGGCACCTCGTCAACGCGGAGGCGTTGAAGAAGATGGGGAACGGAGCCGTGCTCGTCAACACGGCGCGGGGCGGGATAGTGGACGAAGCTGCATTGCTGAAAGAACTGCCTCGTTTGGGCGGCGCGTGCCTGGACGTGGTGGAGGGGGACGACTTTGATTCGCCGGCCGCGCGCGAACTCGCGTCAAAACCAAACGTGGTTCTCACGAGGCACGAGGCATTCAATTCCCGGGAAGCGTTGCGAAAACGGTGTGAAATCACGGAACGAAACATCCGCTTGTTTGAAGGGGAAGAGTAGGCTACTTTTACTGCGAAACCTTTTTATAGCGTCATGATATCATCATGATTGTTTGTGGTGGTGTCATGACAGGCGACGAGGAGTTCGTGAATGTCGCAAAAGAGTTCAAGGACTTCCAAAAAAAGTTTGACGACCCCGTCTACATTGCGACGCTGTTGCACAAACTCAGTGAGGAGAGGAGCTCCAGCAACCTGGTGCTCAAGGAAGTCAACGCCAAGTTGGATAGATTGCTGGCGTTGGATGCGAGAATTGCCGCGCTCGAAGAGCGCTTGGGTAAACGGGTAGAACCCTTGTTGTCCGAAACCGACCTAAAAATCGTGGCCCTCGCAAAGAAGAAACCAGTGTGCGCCCAGGACGTGCGCAAGGCCCTGAAATACAGGGGCACCAACGCGGCGTCCGCCCGCTTGAACGCATTGGCGAAACAAGGAGTTTTGCACAAGCAACAAGCCGGAAAACGGGTGTACTTTAACACTTGAATTGATGGCTGCAAGGCCGTCATTTCAACCCACCTTGATAGCATTGTTGGGCGGGTTAAACCCGCCCAACCTAATTCTTTGGCCCAAAAACAATTCCGCTACTCCGCTCGGTGCTCCGTCCGCGTAATTGTTTTTCCGTCCACGGATAATTTAGTCCGTTACTTCGCTTGGTGCTTCGTCCGCGGAATTTGATTCCTTTCATGGGTTGGTTCCGTCTTCGGAATTTGTTTCCGTTAACGGATTGTTTTGTCCGCTGCTCCGCTCCGCAAAACGTTTAACAAAGGGTTCGTGCAGTTAGTTGGGTATGAAGCAGTCGCGCTTGTTGTGGCCCGTTGTAGTTGCCTCAATGCTGTTGTTTTTCGGGGTGGCGTTCAGCACCCTCGGATTCTGGCCGAAAACAATTGCCGCGCTCGCGGTGCTCGCGGTTTGCGGGGTTCTCGTGAAGCGGTTCACGGGGCAGGAGGGCTATTACGGCCTCGTCATATTCCGCGGCTTGGCAGGGTTCAAGTTGATGCGCGGCATTGCGCGCAAGCACAAGCACTTGAGCCGCGAAATCGTTGACGCCGGCCTGGGTCTCGCCTTCGGCGTCCCCTACGCCTACCACGTTTACAAGAAAAAATTCGCAAAGGCGGCTTTGGCGAACCTCGCGTTCTTCGCCTTCTTTTTCCTCGCGCAATACTTCGGCGGCTCGCAGGTGAACGGCGCGCTGTGGCTGTTCACCGTGGTCGGCGTGTTGTTCGGCTTGGCTGGAACCGGCTTGGCGTTCCTTGCCTCGCACGCGTGGAGCGTTTTAACAATTCCGAACACTCCGCCGGGGGTCACGCTCCTCGTGCCCGGGGTCACCGTGCCGTGGGAGGCGTTGTTCGCGATTGCCGTTCTTGCAATAGTGCACGAGGTGGCGCACGGCGTTTTGTGCGTCATAGAACGCATTCCCTTGAAGTCGTCAGGCGTGTTGTTGTTCGGATTCCTGCCGGTGGGCGCGTTCGTTGAACCCGACGAAAAAAGGTTTGAGGAGAAGAGCCGACACGTGAAGCGCCGCATGCTGGTGGCGGGCTCAATTGCGAACGTGTTGTTCTTCTTCGTTTTCCTGGTCCTCGCGCTCGGCGCCGGGGCTGCGCTGGATTCCAGCGTTGCAAGCGTGCGCGTCACCGAGGTGAACACGAATTCGTCGCTTGGCGTCGGCGTAAGCGTCGGGGACGAGGTCGGCGTGGCCAGCGCAAACTCGTTTAACGCATTGTTGTTGGAAACCGCTTCCGGTAGAGGGGGGCTGGTTTCGCTGGAGGTCAACGGCGTCAAGGAGGACGTGCGGTTGTTTGACTTGTCCGTGGCCGGGGTTGAAGACGGCTTTCCGGCTTCGCAGTCGTTCGAGGAAGGCGAAGTGATTCAAGCCGTTAACGGCGAAAAGGTTTATGGTTCAAGCGACTTGTCGCGCGCCCTCGCGGGCTCGGGCGAAGGGGACGCGGTGAGCATTCAGACCAACCGCGGAGTCAAGAGCGTGGTGCTCGGCGTGGGGGGCAGGATAGGCGTCACGGTTTCGTCCGTGCCGGCGTTCGCCGTTGAAGACGTTCCCTCCAACGCGTTTCTTTACGCCTTGTTTTCGTTCCTACTCGTCGTGTTTGCTTACTCCTACTTGTTGAACTTCATCGTGGCCACGGTGAACCTCATGCCGTTGTTCATCACGGACGGCCACCGCATTTTGGCGGACGAGTTATCATCCTGGCTGGGGGCCGCGGCCGGCGGGAAGGCGGCCTTTGCGTTGGGCGCGTTGACGCTGCTGGTGTTGTTGTTGAATGCCTTGCCGTGGTTGTGGAGTTAACGAAACCGTTTTAATTAAGGGGCGCGTTCACTGGTTCGTAAGAAAAAGGTGGAGATTGGGTATATGGTTTTGCGTCGCATTAAACGCAAGGCGCGCGCTTTGCGCGGCAAAGTGTTCTCCAAACTGGGTTACGTGCCCGCCAACGTCACGGTTTCGGGCTTGAAGGCGGGCGAACAGGTGTTCCAGGAATCCGTTTTGGAGGAGTGCCGTTCCAGTCTCCGCAAGATTCGCAAGCGCGTGAGGGCGTCCGAGTTAAAGGTTCACGTGAAGAGTTCGCAGCGCGGCAAGGGGCGCCGGTTTGAAATCAAGGGCACGGTTATCCTGGTTCACGGGATGCTTCACGCGAGCGCTTCGGACCGCGACTTGTATTTGGCGTTGACGCGCGTGCTCTACGAGTTGGAGCATGCCGCCATGCATTCCAGGAAGTGATTTGAAAAAATGGATAAGAAAGAGTTTTTTAGGGCTTTAATGTTCCTCGGCGTGGGAATGTTGTTGCTGGGCGCTTACCAGTTCAACCAGTATTGGGCTACGCAGGCCGTGGTGGGCCCGCAACTCGCGCAACTGGAGGAAATAGACCCGGCGTCGTTGGAGTTGCTGGGCCTTGACGCGGCGTACCTGGAGTCGGTAAAGGAAAGCGTTTCTGTTACGTCCGCGGTCTTGCTTCAAACCGCGTTGGCGGACGCAGTGCTCGGAGCAATCTTCGTCTTTGCCGGGGTTTCGCTGTCGCCCAAGAAGTGATTCTTTTTTTGCCACTTGGCGGCGTGAATCTTGAGCACGTGCTTGTGTGCGGGCTTCGTCATCCTGTCCTTCAAGTGTTGCTTCAGCCTCTGCTTCGCCTTGCGGTGTTTTTTTAGGAAGTCGTCGCCGGGAGGGGAAACGAAGCCCACTAATAACTCACCAGTATTTTTTCGCCTACGGAGAGGATGTAGTCCAGGTTCAAGTCGATTTTTTGGCGGCTTTTCGTCTTGATTATCAAGGCGTTCCCCGACTTGTCCGTGCCCACCGCCGTGCCCAGGAACGAGCCGAGTTCGGTGTACACTTCCTTGCCGTTCAAATTCATTTTGGAGAGGATGCTCTTCTTGAACTGGGTGGTGAGGTAGGTTGCAAGGTATAAGGCGATGACGCCGAGCAGGAGCGCGTAAAAGAACGAGGAGAACGCGGTGAGCCCGAGAATCCAGTTCGCGGCCGTGTTGAAGATGAACCAGAACAAGATGACGGAAGACCCGTAAATCAGGTATTGGGGGAGTTCGTACGACTTCTTTTTCTGGATGGTTTCAACGACTCCGCCCACGATGAGTAATAGCAGTGCCAGGGGCAGCAGGAGGAGCAGGTCCTTGGTGAACCACGCCGCGAGTTTGGAGGCGTCCGTCACGCCGGCGTAGTTAAGCGCGGAAACGCGGGACGCGGCCAGCCAGACCGAGACAACCAACAGGGGTATGGAAGCGAAGTAAAACACGAAGCCCAGCGAGTCCGGGCGCACGCGCGCCGTGGCCAGGTAACGGAAAAACATTTCCTCCACGCCGAGCCCTTTCAGGATGAGGTAGGCGCCCAGCAGGCCTAGGAACAGCCGGATGCCTTCGTTGGCGAACAAAAAGTACAATAACAGCGCGATGCCGGGCACGCCGAAGATCACGCGCGCGAACGGTGGCTCCTTCAACTTATCGAGTATGACGAAGTAGGTTTTCTCCAAGTCCTTTTCCTGTTTCACGTAAACGGTGCGCACGCCGTCCACGCGCACGCGTGACTGGACGATGGGAAGCACGCGCTCGTCGCTGGCGCCGTCGCTCACGAAGATGCATGCTTCGGGCTTGAAGGAGTCCACCACGTTTTCAAGTTGTTTTGCCACGGACGCGTCAGCCTTGTAACCAAGTTTTTTGTGGCCGGTCAGCGCGGCGACTTCAACCTCATTTTCCTTGGCCAGCTCGCGGTAGGTGCGCACGGCTTCAAAGAGCGTGTTGACGTCGGCGTCCTCGGGGTCGGCGACGCCCAGTTTTTGCGCGGCTTCCAACACTTTTTTTTCTCCGACGATGGGGCCGCGAATCTTGGCTTTATTGCCGAGGTCGTCGTCGACGTCTATGCAGAGCACGAGCAACCGCTTCTTTTCGGGCATGGATAACTCACTGCTCCCGCCTTAAAAAAACAAGCGATGGCCCGCCCCCCGCCTGAAAACCCCTGTTGACGAACCGTTAAAATACCGTGGAAATCAGGAGTTTGTTATGGACAGGCAGGTTTTCGTTGCTGCAAGCGTTCTCGCGATTGCCGCCGCACTGGTTTACGGCGCCTTCTTGCTTACCAACTCGGTTCCGTTGACGATTCTATTGGTGGTGTTGCTGGCCGCCGCCGCCTCGTTCTCGCCGCGCCTAGTGGAATTCAAGGAATACGAGCGCGGCGTGCTCTTCTCGTTCGGGAAGTTCAAGCGCGTGGTCGGGCCCGGCTGGGTCATGATCCTGCCTGCGATTCATTCCTACGAGAAAGTGGATTTGAGGACGCAGCATTTGGACATCCCGATGCAGGACGTCATCACCAACGACGAAATACGGCTCAAGCTGGACGCCGTGGTATTCCTCAAGATAGTGGACCCCAAGAAAGCGGTCCTCGAGATAAAGGACTTGCAGAAAGCAATCAGCCAGCTATTGTTCTCGGAGATACGCAACCGCGTCAACAAGATGCCCCTGGAGGAAGTGTTGGAGAGCACCGAGCAAATCAACGAAGCCATGCGCGAAACGCTCAAGAAAGTGGAGGACTCGTGGGGAATAAAGACGGTGGAGGTAAAGGTGCAGGACATCGCGCTCCCCGAAAAACTGGCGCGCGCCATGCAGGAGCGCAAGGAGGCCCTTGAGTACAAGGCGAAGCTGGAGACCGAAGCCAACGCGCGCAGGGTGGCCATAAACGTGTTGGACGAGGCCACGCGCAAGATGGACGACAAGACGTTCGCGTACATGTATTTGGAGACGTTGAAGCGCGTTGCCGACGGCAGGAGCAGCAAAATAATTTTTCCCATGGAACTCTCAAAGTTGGCGGAGTCAATCGGCGGTAAGCTGGCAGGCAACAAGCAGGTGGATTACTCGGCGGTGGTGAGCGAGTTGTCCAAGTCGTTTGCCCACCAAAAAAAGGCGGAGAGGACCGCTAAACCAGAAAAGGAAGCGGTCAAACCCGTCAAATCAGTGGAGAAGCCCCCAAAACCCGTTAAATAACCGTTGAGGGGGGTTGGTTCCGTTTCTTCCACAAAAAAGAAGAAATAGGTTTTCGGCTGACTATTGTTTCAGGTGGTTTTGCCGTTGACGGACGTAGTGCGCATTTTCGAGGACTTTTTTGAGGAGCGGATGCGCGACGAGTTAATGGACCTCGCGCAGAACAAGTACCCCGACGAGTCGCGCAGCGTAAACGTTGACTGGAACGAGTTGTCGGGTTTTAGCACTGAAGTCGCGGACGCCTTGCTTGAACAACCCGACCAGTACGTGGAGTGGGCCGCGGACGCGGTAAAACAACTGAACTTGGAGACGGCAAAGGAAGGCGTCGGGTTTGAACCCCACATTCGCTTTTACGGACTTCCCTCCACGGCGACCTCGCTCGTAAAGAACGTGGGCGCCGCGCACCTCGGCAAACTCTTCCAGGTCAAGGGCGTGGTGCAGTGGATAACGGAACTCAAGCCGCTGATGAACGTCGCCGACTGGTATTGCCCGAGCTGCCCCGAGGTAAGCGTGAAAACCGCGAGCGACAAGTCCTTTTTGAAGAAGCCAAACTGCCCGAAGTGCAAGCGGGAAATGCTTTTGCAGGAAAAGTCCAGCGAATTCATCAACTTTCAGCGCGCGCAAATGCAGGAAACCGTTGAAGAGTTGAGGGGGAGCGCCCCCGCGGCGCGCCTGGAATTGTGGATGGAGGACGACATCACGAATTACATCATGCCCGGCGAGAAAATAGTTGCCACGGGCGTGCTCCGCTTGCGGCCCTTGAAGAACGCGCGCGGCAGGTCAAGCATTTACGAGAAGTTTATGGACGTCGTGCACCTGCGCAAGGTGGACGAACAATTCGAGACCCTTGAGGTGACCAAGGAAGAGCAAAAAGAGATAGAGCAGCTGGCGAGCGACCCCAAGGTTTACGAGAAAATCGTGAAAAGCATTGCGCCCAGCATTCACGGCTTTGATGAGTTGAAGCAAGCCATTGCCTTGCAACTGTTCGGGGGCACGCCCAACAAGGTTCAAGCCGACGGGGCGCGCATCCGCCCCGACATGCACTTGTTGTTAATCGGCGACCCCGGCTGTCTGGTGGCCGGGGAACGCATCGCGTTGGGTGACGGCACGATTGCGCGCATTGGTTCGCTGGGCGAAAAACACCTGCAAAAAATAAGCCAGCCATTGTTGACGGGCCAAGGGTACAAGCGGACCACGGCGAAACGCTTCCACGTTTACAGGAAGCAAAAAATAATGGAGCTTGTCACGGAGTCGGGCAAGAGCATCAAGGGAACCTTCAACCACCCGCTCCTCGTCGTAAACGGAATGAAGCGGGAGTGGAAGCAATTGAACGAGATTCATCCCGGCGAACGCGTTGCCGTGGTGCCGCGGATTCCGTGCACGAAGACGGCACTCGTTGAAACGGGTTGGAAGAAAGAGCCGCGGAGGTTCGGGTCGCGGTCAAACGCCAGGCTCCCGAAGGCGTTGGACGCGGATATTGCGGGGTTGCTGGGATACGTTCTGGGCGACGGCTGGGTGAGGCGCACGTGCGTTGCAATGGACGTGAACACCGAGGAAGAGGACTTGATTCCCTTGCTGGTTTCAATCATCCAAAAAAAGTTTGACATTGCCCCCAGCGTGCGCGTCAGGAAGAAGCAGAACCGCAAGCCGATTACAATTGTTGAATGCAACAGCGTGGACGTCGCCTCCAGCCTGTCCTTCCTGAGGGAGAAGCGGGTGCCCGAACTCGTCTTCCAATCGGGCAACAGGGTTGCGGCTTCCTTCCTTTCCTGGCTTTTTGAGGCGGACGGCTGCGTCTTCTCCAAGGGGTGCGGAAAACGCGCAATTCAATTGAAGTCGTCCGAACCCGAATTGTTGCGCGACGTTCAAATGCTTTTGTTGAGGTTCGGCGTGCACTCCTGCGTTATAGACCGGAACCTTGCAGTCAGGCGCGCGCAGTCCATTCGTTGCTTTGCCAAGTCAATTGGTTTTCAATCCGCGAAGAAGAAGGGGAAACTGGGGAAACTCGTTGCGGATTGCAAGAGGTTGCACCACGAGCACGGCAAGGAGTTGAGCGAGCGCGTCGTATTGGTGAGGCCTGCGGGCGCAGCCGACGTGTTTGACGTTGAAGCGCCGCCGGAAAAACGGTTCATTGCGAACGGAATAATCTCGCACAACACGGGGAAGTCGTCCATCCTGGAATACGTGAGCCGCCTCGCGCCGAAAAGCGTTACCGTGAGCGGTGGCGCGGCGAGCGGCGTCGGGCTGACGGCTTCGGCTGAAAAAGATTCGCTGGGCGAGGGCTGGATTTTGAAGGCGGGCGCCATGGTGCTCGCCAACGGCGGGATAGCGATAATCGACGAGTTTGACAAGATGTGTTTGAGCGGGGATTCACTGGTTTACTTGGGGGGCGGCGAAATAAAACGGATTGAAGAGATTTTTGAGGAAGCGGAAAAAGAGTTCGGCTCATTTGAGGATGACGGCGTGAGAATCGTTAAAGCGAACATACCTGTTTTAACGCATCGCAAGGGAAGGATTGTTACCGGGACTGCAACGGCCGTTACGCGCCGCAAAACGAGGGAAGCGTTGTACGAAATCACGTTGCGGAGCGGGAAGCGCTTGAAGGCCACGGCGAGCCACCCAATACTGTTGCTCAATGAACAAGGCGAACTTGAATACAAGCGCGTGCGCGAATTGCGGGGTGGTGAGTTCGCGGTTTGCCCACACAAAACCCCGTCGCCCGCCTTAACCAGCCAGAAAATAAAGCCGCTTAAAATGCGGTTTACCAAAGTGCCTTCACCCGAACTTGTTGTCGGCGAGGACTTCGGCGCGTTGATGGGTTACTTGACGGCCGAGGGGTGTGCGCCGTCCAACCCGGTGCACGGGTCTTACCGCGTTGACTTCGTTAATTACTCCCCGGAAATAGCGGACAATTATTGCGGGCTGGCCCGTGGCTTGGGCTTTGACCCGAAAACCCCTCCTTCCACTCCGCACTCAATCCGCATCAATTCCAAGAACTTCGTTGAAGTAATGAAAACAATTTCGCCCACCTTGAACAAGGGAGCGAGAAACAAGTGCGTGCCATCCTGCGTCATGAAGGCGGATGACGGAACCGTGGCCGCGTTTTTGTCTTCCTTCGTTGACGGGGACGGAGGCGTTTACTCCAATCCGAGAAGCATTTGCTTTTTCAGTTCCAGTTTGGACCTGATACGACAGTTACAGGGCTTGCTCCTCCGTTTCGGCGCGGTCTCAAAAATAATCAGGCAAAACAAAGAGGGTTTTGACTCTTGCTATAGACTCGTCGTTCAAGGCGACTCGTTACGGTTTTTATCCGGTTGCCTGACCTTGGCGGAAGAGAAAAAAAGAAGGGTTTTGGCTGAAAACAAGGAGGCAACCGGAAACAAGAAGCGTTTTGCTTCGCTTGACACGGTGCCCAACGCGGGCGCGTTAATCAAATCCGCTCGCAAAAAGCTTGGCTTGCACGGTTATCAACTTGGGTTGTCCCGGGGAACCGTTTCAGTGTTTGAAAGAGGGTTGAGCAAGCCATCCAAAAAATCGCTTAAAAAAATGGTTTCCGTGCTCAAATCGCGGGACGCCTCCGGCAAGGCGAGCCAGGAAATAGAAAAATTGGCGTTTCTCGCGGATTGCGGCCTTTACTTTGACGAAATAACCTCGTTGAACGAAATTGATAACGAGGATGGTTTTACGTACAACCTTTCAGTTGAAGGGGACAAAAACTTTATCGCTAACGGCGTAATCGTTCACAACAGCGAGGAGGACCGCGGCTCAATCCACCAGGCAATGGAGCAAC
>DALH01000010.1:19300-39435 GCA_002499405.1 Candidatus Micrarchaeota archaeon UBA95
CAATCCACCAGGCAATGGAGCAACAAAAAATAAGCATAGCCAAGGCGGGAATAGTCACGGAGTTCCGTTCGGAGACCGCGGTGCTCGCCGCAGCCAACCCGAAGATGGGCCGGTTCGACCCCAACAAGTTTCCCGCCGAACAATTCAACATTTCCCCCGCGCTCTTGTCGCGCTTCGACTTGATTTTCACGGTGCGCGACGTGCTGGACGAAACCAAGGACCGCGAACTTGCATCCCACGTGCTCGCCGGCCACAAATACGCTTCGCACGGCGAGTCGCCGCCCGAGGACTCGCCGCTCCTCCCCGAAATAGGGATGGACCTTCTCCGCAAATACATTGCCTACGCGCACAAGACGTGTTTTCCCGTGCTGACGGACGAGGCAATAAACAAGATTCGCGAGTACTACGTGACGCTGCGCAAGACGGGCAAGGAGCAGAGCACGTTTCCGATTACCGCGCGCCAAATCGAGGGCATCATCCGCCTGGCCGAGGCAAGCGCCAAAATGCGTTTGTCGGAAAAGGTTACGATGCAGGACGCGGACCGCGCAATCGCCTTGCAGGACTACGTTCTTGAACTGGTGTTCCTGGACAAGGAGACGGGGTTGTTTGACTCGGACATCATCAACATCGGCAAGCCCAAGAGCCAGATCGACCAGATGAGGAACGTGATGGACATCGTGCGCATGCTGGGCGAGGAACACGACCTCGTGGAAATCGAGGAAATCAAGCGCCAGGCCGCGGATTACGGAATTGACTCGGCCAAGGTGGAGAAGTACGTCGCCGACCTCCTCAAGCAGGGTGAGCTCTACCAGCCCAAGTACGGGTTCGTGAAGAGCGCGAGACGAAAATAATTATAAGGTTGTTCTCCTTACCCTTATTCCAAACGTTTTTTTTTTATCGAGGTGAAATTGGATAAATGGCGAATCAATGGGTTTACTTGTTCGGAGAACACGAGTTTGACAAGGAGTTGTTGGGCGGCAAGGGCGCCAACCTCGGGGAGATGACGCGCGTTGGCTTCCCCGTGCCCGAGGGATTCACGATTACCACGGAGGCATGCCGTTATTACATCAACGAGGGCTCGGAGCCCGGGGACTTGGACGCGCAGGTCAAGGAAAAACTCGTTGAAGTGGAGCGGAAAACCGGCAAGAAGTTCGGCGACTCCGCGAACCCGTTGTTGTTGTCGGTGCGTTCCGGCGCGAAAATCTCAATGCCGGGGATGATGGACACCGTGCTCAACCTCGGGTTAAACGACGAAACCATCCGGGGACTCATTAAGAAGTCGGGCAACGAGCGCTTTGCCTTTGACTCCTACCGCCGCCTCATCCAAATGTTCGGGGACGTGGTCCTAGGCGTGGAACACGCGAAGTTCGAGGAAATCCTTGAATCCCACAAGGACGGCCGCAAGGACACCGAGTTAAGCGTTGAAGAATTGAAGCAAATCGTTAAGGATTACAAGGAACTCGTGGAAGAGGAGACGGGCAAGCCATTCCCGAACTCCCCGATGGAACAACTCTCGCTCGCGGTTCGCGCCGTGTTCAATTCGTGGGACACGGAGCGCGCCAAGGTTTACCGCAAGCTTCACGGCATTCCCGACGACTTGGGCACCGCCGTCAACGTGCAAGCAATGGTGTTCGGGAACATGGGCGAAAAGTCGGGCACGGGCGTGGCGTTCACGCGCAACCCGGCTACCGGCGCAAAAGAGCATTACGGCGAATACTTGTTGAACGCGCAAGGCGAGGACGTGGTCGCCGGAATCCGCACGCCGCACCCCGTCGACGACTTGAAGAAGGACTTGCCGGGGCCATACGCCGAACTCATCAAGGTTTACGACGCCCTTGAAAAGCATTACAAGGACGTGCAGGACTTCGAGTTCACCATTGAAGAAGGCAAGTTCTACTTGTTGCAGACGCGCACCGGCAAGCGCACCGCGCAGGCCGCAGTTAAAATCGCGGTGGACATGGCCGACGAGGGATTGATTGACAAGGAAACCGCGGTAATGCGCGTGGACCCCAACTCAATCAACCAGTTGTTGCACGAACAACTGGACCCGAGCGCCGAATTGAACGTAATCGCGCAGGGCTTGGCGGCTTCGCCTGGTGCGGCCGTTGGAAAAATCGCGTTCACCGCCGAAGACGCGCAGGCGATGGCGGAAAAAGGCGAACCCGTCGTCCTCGTGCGAAACGAGACCTCCCCGGAAGACATTTCGGGCATGGCCGTAGCAAAGGGAATCCTGACGGCCCGCGGAGGCATGACGTCGCACGCAGCCGTGGTTGCCCGCGGCATGGGCAAGTGCTGCATCTCGGGCTGCTCGGACATCAAGGTGAATGAGAAAGCCAGGAAAATGACTGTCGGCGACGAGGAATTCGGCGCGGAGTCCTGGATTTCGTTGGATGGCGGCACGGGCCGCGTCATCAAGGGCCAAGTCAAGACGGTTCCGCCCTCCTTCTCCAGCGACTTCGTAAAACTCATGAAGTGGGCGGACTCCTTCCGAAAAATGGGGGTGCGCACGAACGCGGACACACCCAAGGACGCGAAACGCGCCCGCGACTTCGGCGCGGAAGGAATCGGGTTGACGCGCACCGAACACATGTTCTTCGGCGAGGACCGCCTGCCCTGGATGCAGAAAATGATTCTCGCAAAAAACGCGGAGGGACGCAAGGAAGCGTTGTCGCACCTCCTTGAAATGCAGCGCGAGGACTTCAAGGGAATCTTCAAGGCAATGGACGGGCTGCCCGTAACCATCCGCCTGCTGGACCCGCCCCTCCACGAGTTCCTCCCCAACCACGAGGAATTACTGGTGGAAATCACGGCCCTCAAAATCAAGGGCGACAATTCCGCCCTCCTCAAGGAAAAGGAGGGGCTCATGAAGCGCGTGGCGGAATTAAAGGAGTCCAACCCCATGCTCGGACACCGCGGGTGCCGCCTCAGCATAACCATGCCCGACGTCGCACGCATGCAGGTGCGCGCCATCCTTGAAGCCGCGATTGAATGCGCTGCCAAAGGAATCGACGTCAAACCTGAAATAGAGGTTCCCCTGGTCGGGCACGCCAACGAATTGAAGCTCGTGAAGGGATTCATCGACGAAACCGCGAAAAAAGTGTTCGCCGAAAAAGGCGAGACAATTTCCTACAAAGTCGGCACCATGATTGAACTGCCGCGCGCGTGCCTGACCGCGAACGAAATCGCGGAATACGCGGAATTCATGTCCTTCGGAACCAACGACTTGACGCAAACCACTTTCGGATTCTCGCGCGACGACGCCGGCAAATTCATCACCGAGTATCGCGACAAGAAAATCCTGGACGGCGACCCGTTCGCCGTAATCGACCGAAACGGAGTCGGCCAGTTAATGGAGTTGACCGTGAAACGCGGCCGCGCAACCAAACCAGGCCTGGAAGTTGGAATCTGCGGCGAGCAGGGCGGCGAACCCGACAGCGTGGAGTTCTGTTACCTCATCGGGCTCAGCTACGTGTCGTGCTCTCCCTTCCGCGTTCCAATCGCGCGCCTCGCAGCCGCGCAGTCAAGCATCAAGCACAAGGGTTTGAGGAAATAAGGCGGTCCTCCCTTTTCTTTAATTTTTTTGTTTTGAAGATACGAAGATATTTAAGGAATGTTTTATTTTTATCACGCATGAATGCAATTCCACACGATCCGAAGGAGGTTATTGCCGTTGTTGACGAACACGACAAGGTAATAGGGGAAACCACCAGACGAGCGGCTCACGAGCGGGGGTTGTGGCACCGCGAAGTTTACGTATACCTGATAAACCCAGAAAAACGGGTTCTGCTTCACAAAAGGTCGGATACTGGTTTGTGGGACCATTCCAGTTCCGGGCATTTTCCAAAAGCTCAAACTTACTTGGATGCTGCTCAAAGAGAGTTTGAAGAAGAATTGGGAATTAAATTAAACGCGGGCGAACTGGAGGAGGTTGGCTTTGAAAAAATTCAAACGCTTGGAATCAGCAAGATTAACAATCACTTTGCTAGAATATTTTTTGTAAGAAAAAAGGTTTCCCTTGACGAATTTAAAATTGACAAAAAGGAAGTAGAAGAAATCAAGTATTTTGATAAGCACGAATTAACCAACCTGCTGAACAGTTCTGAAAAGATTATGACTGGTTCCGCAAAGATCGTAATCAAGAAGTACGTTCTTCCCACGCTTCAATGATTATTTAGGGCATACTTCGATACGCCGTTAGTTTTTTAAACGGGTTCGTGCGTGAGTATAGGTAACTGCTTATCCCGCAGTAACTACTGCCTCTCCTCCGAGGAGAGTGCACGTAGGAGGGGGGTTACAAGAAAGTGAAGCCGAGCAAGAAACTGGTTGTTGAAGCCGTTGACGAGGTGTTGTCAGCCAAGGGCTCGCGCAAGTTCACGCAAAGCGTTGACCTCGCAATAGGTTTCAAGGAGATTGACTTCAAGAAAAACGAGCAGAGAATCAATTTAAGCGTCTTGCTGCCTCACGCCCCAAAGGACGTCAAAGTGCTCGTTTACGCGGATGACCCCGTGGCCTCAAAGGTGAAGGGCGTGGCCGACCTCGTGCTGGGTTCGGCGCAGGTGCAGGAATACGCGAGGGATGAGAAGAAGCAGAAGGAGTTGTTGAATTTTAATTCGTTGGCCGAACCCCAACTCATGGCAGTCGTGGGCAAGGCGTTGGGCAAGGTGCTCGGCGCAAAGGGAAAACTGCCCGCCGTGCTTCCGCCGAACGCTGACGCGAAAGGCTTTATTGACCGCGCGAGGCGCACGATTTCGTTAAAGGTCAAGGGAAAAATGCTTCCCGCCGTGCACTGCGGGGTTGGAAACGAATTGATGCCCGCGGAGCAGGTGGCGGACAACGTCGTCGCCGTCTTGGACCAGTTGTACGCCAAGGTGAAGGAGCACCAAGTCAAGTCAATAGTCATAAAGCTTACGATGGGTAAGCCCGTGAAGGTGTCCGCGTAATGGCCGCCACCAGAAAACAAAAAGAAGAATTCGTTGCGGGCGTCAAGGCCGACCTCCAAAAGTATTCAGTGGTGGCCGTGGCGTCAATCGAATCCCTGCCCGGAAAGCAATACGGCAAAATCAAGAAGAAGACGCGCGACCACGTGAAAATCGATTTCGGCCGCCAGACCCTTCTCAAGCGCGCGATTGAGGAGTGCGGCCGCGAAGACGTGAAGCAACTGGAAGGTTATTTCGGGAACGCGACCGTGCTCGTGTTAAGCGATTTGGATGCGTTCAAGTTGTACGCCCTCTTCAAGCGCAACAAGTCCCGGGTCGCTGCGAAGGCGGGGCAGGTTCCCGCCAACGACTTGGTGGTGAAGGCGGGCGAAACCAGTTTGACGCCGGGTCCCGTGCTCACTGATTTGAAGAACGCGGGTCTTCAAGCCAAGATTCAGGGGCCCAAAGTCGTGATAATGAGGGACGCCGTGGTAGTGAAGGCGGGCGAGCCCGTGAGCAAGGCCGCGGCAAACGTGTTGGGCAAGCTCGGCGAGGAGCCGTTCGAGGTAGGAATCAACGTTTTGGCCGTGTTACAGGACGGAAAGGTTTTCAAGGGCGTGGACCTTGACATTGACGAGGAGGCGTTTCTCGCCGCAATTCAGGACGCTTACCGCAAGTCGGTGAACCTCGCGGTTTACGCGGAAATCTGGAACGACGTTTCCGCGCCGTTAA
This sequence comes from Candidatus Micrarchaeota archaeon UBA95, assembly GCA_002499405.1. Taxonomy (GTDB): domain Archaea; phylum Micrarchaeota; class Micrarchaeia; order Norongarragalinales; family Norongarragalinaceae; genus UBA95. Next base: position 24,949 of record DALH01000010.1, read on the forward strand.
TCGTCGCAAAGGCCGCGCTTGAAGCGAAGGCGGTCAAGGCAATCGTGGACGAAAAAATTGGTTCGCAAGGCGAAAAAGTCGAACCGGTTAAGGAGGCGGAACCAGCGCCCGAAGGCGCGAAAGAGGAAGCGCCTGCTGAGGAAAAACAAGAGGAACCCGAAGGCGTTAAGCCAACGGAGGAAAAGGTTGAAGCTAACGAATAGTTTTTTTGGGAGGTAATGGAAAATGAGGAATGTGTACGCGGCAATGTTGTTGCATTCGGCGGGGAAACCCATCAACGAGGAAAACGTTGGAAAGGTGTTGTCCGCCGCAGGCATCCAGGAAGAAGAAGCCAAAATCAAGGTGCTCTGCGTTGCCTTGGACGGCGTGAACATCGACGAGGCAGTTGAGAAGGCCGCGGTTGCGGCCGCGCCAGCAGCTGCAGCGCCGGCCGAAGGCGGGAAGAAGGAAGAGAAGGCCGATGAAAAGTCGGAAGAGGAAAAGGAAGCCGAAGCCGGCGCGGGTTTGGCCGCGTTGTTCGGTTGAGTTGCACCCCCCTTTTTTTACTTTCTTTTTATTTTCTTTTTTTGTGGTTAGGGGACGGGCTGAGGTTTTAAATCAGTTGCGCCCCTTTAATTAACTGATGTTGTTGGATGCGCCCGCGTTGGAGGCACGCGTAACGCCGGAAGTGGCGTTGAGCATCGTGCAGAAGGCGCTGGCGAAGAAGGGTTGGACGGGCGTCAGCGTCAACGAGGTGCGGCTGGTTTACACGCCGTTCTGGGTTTTCTCGTTTGACATAGTTGCCGAGAAGGGTTCCAGCCCGACCGGGAAAACGGGGTTGAATGCGTTCACGGGCGAGTTGAACGACTTGGTTCCGGCCATACTTGACCGGCCAATCAAGAAGAGCCGCGAGACCGTGAAGGGCGGGAAGCCCGAGATTGAACCCACCGCGGTTTCTTATCGCGAGGTCAAGGAGACGGCGGCAACCAAGATTGCGGCGCACGTTGGCGGAATAAAGGCGGACAGCGTGGTGGTGTCCGCGGTTTCAAAGTTGTACGTCCCGTTTTACAGGGTGTGGATTGACGTTGCCGGGGACACGTTCAAGTTTGAGGTGGACGGGGCATTAGGCATCCCGATGGGTTTGGAGGACGTGCCGGGCAAGGCCAAGGGCTGGGAGGAGGAGACCGGCGAGGCGTTGGGCAAGTTGAAGTCGCCTTCGGGTTGGGTTGACTTGTTTTCGCGCTTGTTTTCCGCGAAGGGCGGCGGCTCGCCCGTGCAGCGGTATGCCGTGCTCGCCTTGATCATTCTGGCGCTCGTGTTCCTCGTATTCGTGGTCCCGTCAATGGGCGGCGTGGAGTGCAAGCCGGACTCCGGGTTTTATTCCCCTTCCAAGTGGTTTGGATTGGTCAAGGGGGGCTTGTCGCCCGAGTACCGCGCAGGCAAGTTCGTGGTTGAAGGCGAGTGCTACGTTACCGGCGACTTTGCTTCGGACGACGCATTAATGATTCAAGTATTCGTGAAGGATGCAGCCAAACCCGACTTCTTCGTGGCCTTGAACATCACGCAGTTGACGGGGGCGCACACGGAAAACTTGGCGAAGCCCTTCCACTTGGAGTGGGAGGACGCCGTTGATGATTACGTTTTCGGCTTTGAACGCATATAATTTTTCATGAATCTGGTTGAGCGCTACCCCTTCCTGTCAAAGGCCAGGGAATTGGTGGGCGGCGACAAGGTGGGTGTTGACGAGTTGGATGAAGCCAAGAGGGCGGTGCTAGCCGTGCTCTCGCAAAAAGAGAGTTCATCGGTGCCTTCCACGGCCTTGGAAGCCGCGCGCCTGCACGCGTTGCAACGCTTGTTGTTGTTCGCCTTGGACAACGAATTCGTTTCGTCCAGGTACGCGTTCGCGGTTTCAAGGGAGTTCGCGGAGTCGTTGAAGGAGGAAAGCGAAGGCGATTTTTACGCGGTTGCAAAGGACTTCTTTCCATCGCTGGAGAAGGGCGGCGAAGAGAATTACTGGGTTTCATTGGGGGACTACCTCTCCAACGGCGGCGCGCACTTGGAGTCGGAGGACGTTGACGGGGGAAGCGTTCGCTTTGACCGCGCCGGGTTGACGGCGTTGTTGCGCGAGGCGCTGGTGCGAAGGTTGAAGGACTTCACGGGTTTGAACAAGCGGGCACTGCCCAAACTCGTGAAAAGCGTTGCAAAAGAGTTATCCGCTGAACTGCCGCGCGAGTCCGCTCCGCGCTTATTCAAGGGGAGAAACGCTTCAATGCCTTGCGTGAAGGGTTTGGTGGAGGAGGGCGCGCTTGAAGGGAAGAGGTATTACGGGGCCATGAGCGTTGCGGTGGCGTTCGTGAACGACGGCGTGCCGCGCGGCGAAGCCGAAGCGGTGATGCGCGACTACGTTTCCAAGTGCGAGCAAGGCAACGAACCGTATTCGTTGCACGAGGCCTTGTCCGTGCTGGACTGGGTTTACAAGCATCCCGGCATCCGTTTCTCGTGCCAGACGTTCCGCGACCAGTTCGGGGACGCGGCCTGCGCGAAGTGCGGGAGGCGCAAGAAGTGATTCAGGAAAAGTTCAAGGAGTATTATTCGCGGAGGCAGCCGCCTGCGCCGCCGCGCTGCGGGGAGCGCGAGTTCGGCGTGGGCTACGAGAAGAAAATCGATTTGAGGCACCTTCACTTCCGCGACGAAGCCGCCTTGAAGGATTATTTCAGGGAAGAAGCGCCGTTGTACGCGTCTTATTCAATTGCTTACTATGATTTGCCGGCGGCGCGCCCCATGAAGAACAAGGGCTTCACGGGTGCGGACCTCGCGTTCGACTTTGACGTGGCGAGAATCGGCGAACACGCACACAACCCCTTGATTTGCCGGCCGTGCCTTGAAGCGATTTTGCGGGACGCGTTGTTGTTGAAGGAAGAGTTTTTGGAGGCCGACTTCGGGTTTTCCTCAAAGGAAATCGCGTTGAATTACAGCGGGAACAAGGGTTACCACGTTCACGTGCGCGGGGACGAGGTGCGCGAACTGGATGGGAATGCGAGGAGGCAGTTGCTGCAATACGTTCGGGGACCCGAAGTCGCGCCGTTGACGGAGGCGAGGCACGGCACGAGAAAACTCTTGCACGGGCCCGGCAGGGGGCAGACGGGCTGGAACGCGAAGTTCTTGCACGCCGCCCAAGAGGCCGTGCGCAACGCCTCCGAGGAATCGTTGAAGGGACTCCTCCCGAAGAAGGTGCGCGAACAGTTGCTTGCCGACAAGGAAGGCATGGTGAATGCGTTGGAGGAGGGGCGCTGGGAGTTGCGGTTGAGGCCGTTGTGGGAGCAGGCGTTCCAGGACTTGAAGCGCGAAAAGGGCTTGGAACCGGACGCGCAGGTGTCATTGGACTTGGCGCGCCTCATCCGGTTGCCGGACTCGTTGCACGGGTCCACGGGATTGCTTGCCAAGACGATTGACCGCCCGGATTTCGACCCGTTCAAGCACGCCCTCGCTTTTTCAACGGGGAAGCGGGAGAGCGCTGAGTTGTTGAGGCGCGTGGAATTCGAGTTTGCGGGACAGGAGTGGGCGCTGGAGGGCCGCGTGCTCGTTCCCGAAGCAATTGCCGTGTTCCTGGACGGACAAGGGTTATTAGTTGGAAAGTGAATAATTGTTTTACAATTTTTGGGTGGGATGAATTTTGTCGGAGTTGAGTTACGACGAGTTGAGGAAGGCTCAGCTGCAGGAGCGCCACTACTCGGCGCTCCAAAAACTGGGCGAGGACTACTATGACGAGTTCTCGTCTTACGTTAACGAATTGAAGGCGCGCCTTGACGAAAAGTATTCGGGGGACGACGCGCGCGCCTTTGAGAACGCTTTCGGAGTTTTCAACGACTTGGTTTCGCGGAGGAAGCACAAACTCGTGTTGAAGGCGTTGAGGGATTTTCGTAACGGCGTGTTCGTGACGGACGGGTTGGCGCGGCAGGAAAAAAAGTTTTACGAGTCGTTGATGGAGTTGTTCGAGGATTACGCGGCCGAACTCGGGTTCGACGGGAAGGAGGAAGGCGAACCGGATGATGATGGTGCGATAAGAATATTAATGGATTTACCGCAATTTATGGCGTCGGACGCTAGTTACGGCCCTTTTTCCAAGGGGCAGGAAACAATTTTGCCGGCCGACGTCACCGCCTTGTTGTTGAAGCGCGGCGCGGCCGAAAAGGTGAGAAAGTGATTGTACCCAAGACGATGAACGTTTATTGCCCGAAGTGCAGGAAGCGCACGGACCACAAGGTAAAGGTTACCACGACCAAGATAAAGCCGGGTCGCACCCTAGCGTTGGGCACGCGCCGACACAAACGCAAGCTCGCGGGCTATCACGGCAAGGTCAAGGGCAAGGCGAAGGTGAAGAAGCAGGGCATCCGCAACAAGATAATGCTTGAATGCAAGGCGTGCAAGTACAAGTTCGAGCGCGTCATCAGCGGGAGAATGAAGAAGAAGGCGGAGTTGAAGAAATGAGCAGTTTTTATCGCGTGCAATGCGGTTGCGGGAACACGCTGACCCTTTACAGCAATTCAACGAAACAGGTTTCGTGCCCGAAGTGCGGCTCGGTGGTGGCAAAGCCCGCGGGCGGCCACGTGAAACTCGTGAGCGGCCGCATCCTAGAGGCGTCTAAGTGACTTCGCCGGGCTTCAACGAGTCGGCCGTCGTGCCGAAACGCGAACTATTTCTGGACAAGGCGTTCATGATAGTGGGCGTGCCCGGCGTGGGATTCGTTTCAAAACTCGCCGTGGACCAACTCATCCGCGCCACCAAAGCCGAACGCGTTGCAACGCTTTACTCCCCGCACTACCCCAACCAGACGCTTGCATTACAAAAAGGGAAACTCAAGGCGTTCACCACCAATTTTTATTATTCGCGCGTGAAAGGGTTCGACCTAGTTTTCATGAAGAGCGACTTGCAGCCGTTGACCGTGGAAGGGCAATACGAGGTGGCGGCCAAGGCAGTGGAATACTTCAAGTCAATCGGCGGCCGAACCGTGTTCTCGTTCGCGGGCTACGCAAACCCGGGCGTAAAGAAACCAGGCATAATAGCTTCCACCACGTCGAAAAAATTGTTTGAGGCGTTAAGCGACTACGGCGCCAAGAAGCCGCCCGTAAAAGTAATTCCAATCATCGGGCTCGCCGGCCTGGTGCCCTCAATTGCGCGCGTTCACGGCTTGCACGGCGCGTGCCTCCTCGTGGAAACCACGGGCGCGACGTTGGACGCCAAAGCGGCGAAGAATGCGGTCTCCTTTCTCTCGGAAATCGTGGGAGAGAAAATCGACGTGAAGGGAATCGACGAGCGCGCGAGGAATGCGGAGCGCGTGCTCAAGCAGTTTCAGTCCCAGCAGAAGCCCCAGCCGGCAATCGCCCCCTCGGGCGCGCCGGCCGCATCCGACGACAACCTCTCCTACATCCATTGAGTTGGCGCGGGGGGCGCGTTGAAAACGCTTTTAAATCATTGTTTTCCACATAATAAACGCTCTTTTTACGGTGCGAACCGTAAAAGTGGGGAGTAAGCGTTTTCGCTTGAGAACCACATTGTTCCAACGCGATTACTTTAGAGAGTGATTTGAATGGCGATCGACTTGAGCAAGAACGTGCGCTTGTGCGTGGACTCCGGTAAAGCGGAGCTCGGCTCGAAAAAAGCGTTCAAGTTGTTGTTGGGCGGGGAAGCCAAGCTCTTGATTTTGTCCGGCAACTGCCCGGAGGAGGCGGCGCGGGACCTGCGCCACGCAGCCAAGCTCGCGAACGTGAACGTCGCTGATTTTTCCGGAACGAGTTTGGAGCTCGGCGTGGCGTGCGGGAAACCGTTTCCGGTGAGTGCCTTCACGGTGTTGGAGGCGGGCGATTCGGAGTTGGGTTTGCTTTATTGAGCGGGGCTATGTTATACATGTTAAAGCTTTCAAACGAGGAAATGCAGGCGATGGCGCTTTTTTCACGCGTTTCGGGCGTGGCTCCCAACGACGTGGTCTTTCTTGACGAGTCCGTAGTGTTCCTGGTGCCACCCGAATCCGTGGGGCGCGCCGTGGGGCGGGGCGGAGCCAACGTGAGGCACTTGTCAGAGAAGTTCGGGAAGCGCGTAAACGTTTACGCTTTCTCGGAGGACGCCGAAAAGTTCGTGGAGGGCTTGATTGCGCCCGTTGAATTAACGGGTTTTGAGGTTAACGACGGGGTCGCGGTGATGTGCGTCCCGCCGAACGACAAGGGTCGCGCAATCGGGCGCGGCGGAGAAAAAATCAATCGGGCCCGCGCCTTGGTGAAGAGGCGGTTCGGTTTCAAGGACTTGAAAATAACGTAAGAAAAAGGTGAAATGGGATTATGGCGAGGGGAGAATTCGCTGGAAGAGTGCTCAAAAAGAAGAGGCAGCAGCACAGGTGGCTCGAGAAGTGGTGGAAGCGCAAGAAGCTCGGGCTCAAAAAGAAGTACGACGCGATGGAGGGCGCACCCCAGGCAAAGGGCTTGGTCCTCAAGAAGGAGGGCAAGGAGCAGAAGCAGCCGCACTCGGGAATCGTGAAGTGCGTGCGCGTGCAACTCATAAAGAACGGCAAGAAGGTTAGCGCTCACGTGCCGCGCGACAAGGCGATTGCGAAGATTGACGAGCACGACGAGGTAACGATTGAGGGGCTCGGCGGCTCGCAACGCGGGCAGATGGGTTCCATTCCCGGCGTGCGCTACAAGGTGGTCGCCGTGAACGGGGTTTCGCTGGAGGCGTTGAGGAAAGGCAAGAAGGAGAAGCCCAAGCGCTGAGGTTGATTTTTCATGGATGAAGAAAAAGTTGGGGAAAACGTGAAGGAAGAAATCGGGAAACAACCCGAACCGGCTTACGTGGGCCCGAACCCGTTGTTGTTCGGCAGGTATTCGTTCGACGTGGAAGTGCACGACCCGAGTTTGAGGCAGGTGCTTTGCTTGAAGCCCGTCAAACTGCCGCACACGTTCGCGCGCCACGCCAACAAGCGGTTCGCCAAGGCGAACGTCAACGTCGTGGAACGCCTCGCGAACAAGTTGATGCGGGGAGGAACGGGAAAGAAAATCGGCGGGAAGATAATCCGCACGCAGGGCTCGCTTCAAGGCAAGAAGACCAAGGTGGTGAAGATCTTGGAGAAGGCGTTCGACGAAATCCACGCCAAAACCAGGCAGAATCCCGTTCAACTCCTCGTCAACGCGCTGGAGTACAGCGCGCCCAACGAGGACATAACGCGGGTGCGCTTCGGAGGCGTTTCCTACCAGCAGGCCGTGGACATAGGCACGCAGCGCCGCTTGGACTTGGCGTTGCGCAACCTGGCCACGGCGGCAATCATGAGTGCGTTCAACAACAAGATGTCGCTTGCCGGGGCGTTGGCCAGGGAAATAATGCTGGCCGCCGAAAACAACCAGGACAGTTACGCGGTCAAGCGGAAGAACGAGACGGAGCGCATCGCCCGCAGTGCAAGGTGATTCTTGATGGCGAGAAAAGAAGTCGTGGTGGAAGAAGTAGCCAAGTTGATGAACAACCCGGACCAGATCCGGAACATCGGCATAGTGGCGCACGTGGACCACGGCAAGACCACGCTCAGCGACTCGCTGCTCGCGCGCGCCGGCCTGATTTCCAAGGAGTTGGCGGGCCAACAGTGCGCGCTGGACTACGACGAGCAGGAGCAGGCGCGCGGCATAACCATCAAGGCGGCCAACATATCGCTGGGGTTCAAGTACGAAGGCAAGGATTACTTGATTAACATGATTGACACGCCAGGCCACGTGGACTTCGGCGGGCACGTCACGCGCGCCATGCGCGCAGTTGACGGAGTGGTCCTGGTCGTGGACTGCGTGGAAGGCATAATGCCGCAGACGGAAACGGTTTTGCGGCAGGCGCTGAAGGAGCGCGTGAAGCCGGTGTTGTTCGTGAACAAGGTTGACCGCCTCATCAACGAGTTGCGTTTGTCGCCCGAAAAAATGCAGGAGAACTTCATGAAGGTGATTACGGGCATCAACAAGTTGATTGAGAATTACGGCCCGCCGGAGTTCAAGGAGGATTGGATGATGCGCGTGGACGGGGGCAACGTTGCCTTCGGTACGGGCTTCCACAAGTGGGCCCTGAGTTTTCCGGTCATGCAGAAGAAGGGTTTGACGTTCAAGGACTTGTATGATTTGTGCGAGGCGGAAAAGCACAAGGAGTTGTCGCAGAAGGCGCCCATCGACGACGTGATACTGGAAATGGTCATCAAGCACCTGCCCTCGCCCAAGACGGCGCAGAAATACCGCATCCCCGTCATCTGGCACGGCGACGTGGAGAGCGGTTACGGCAAGGCGATGGTTAACTGCGACCCCAACGGCAAGGCAACCTTTATGGTTACCGCGATTCAAGTGGACGAGCACGCGGGGGACGTAGCGGTTGGACGCATTTATTCGGGCAAGCTCAAGAAGGGAGTGGACGTCTACCTCGGCTCGCAGTTTAAGACCGAAAAGGTGCAGGGCGTGGCCGTGTACATGGGGCCCGACCGCGTTCCCGTTAACGAGGTGCCTCCGGGCAACATCGTTGCGGTGGTCGGCCTCAGGGACGTTTACGCGGGCGAAACCCTGTCCGAAGGCGAGATGGAGTCATTCGAAAAAATCAAGCACAACGCCGAGCCAGTGGTCACCAAAAGCATTGAGGCGAAGAACCCCCGCGACCTCGCCAAACTCATCGAGGTCCTGCACAAGATTTCCAAGGAGGACCCGACCCTCAGGGTCACCATCAATCCGGAGACGGGTGAACACCTGATTTCCGGAATGGGGGAACTCCACCTGGAAATCATTGAATACAAAATCATGAAAGAGCGGGGCGTGGACATTCAGACCGGGCCGCCCATCGTCGTTTACCTGGAAACCATTACCGGTAAGGGCCCCGAGTTGGAGGGCAAGTCGCCCAACAAGCACAACAAATTCAAGGTGCGCGTGGAGCCCCTGGAGAAAGGCGTGAAGCAAGCGTTTTTGGACGGGAAAATAGACGCGAAGATGAAGGGCAAGGAGTTGACGGAGCGCCTCGTGGAAGCGGGCCTGCCAAGGGACGAGGCGAAAAAAGTTCTCTTCATTGAGGAGAACAACGTGTTCGTGGACGCCACCAAGGGAGTGCAATACCTGCAGGACATCCGCGAACTCGTGGTTCAAGCGTTCAAGGACGCCATGACGCTGGGCCCGCTGGCGCGCGAGAAGTGCACGGGCGTGAAAGTCAAGCTCAGGGATGCAAGCATTCACGTTGACCCGGCGCACCGCGGCCCAACTCAAATCGTTCCCGCCATACGCAGCCCGATTTACGCGGGCATGCTCATGGCGGGCGCGGTGCTCTTGGAACCCAAAGTTAACCTCTTCGTTTCCGTGCCCAGCGAATTCATGAGCGGCGCAATCAACCAGATTCAAGGCCGCCGGGGGCAAGTGACGAGCATCGACCAGGAGGGCGAGGCGGTTGCCATTCACGCCAACGTCCCCGTGTCCGCGCTCTTCGGCTTCGCCTCCGAAATACGGGGTGCGACGCAGGGGCGCGCAACTTGGTATCACGAGTACGCGGGTTACGAAAAACTCCCGTCGGGAATGCAGGAACAACTAATCAAGGAAATCCGCAAGCGCAAGGGACTCAACGAAATCATCCCCACCCCCGCAACCTACATGGGCTGACTTTTCAGAGGGAGGAAAGCCTTTTTTAAGGGCTAGAGGGTAATGAATGCGAAAACCGGGGTCGTGAACCCTTGTTTTTTATAAAACCAAAAAGGTGGATGTAAAAAATGGCTGCAAGAAAAGCCGGGAAGAAAGCGAAGAGGAGCGGCAAGCCGTTCGGCGGTTACACCGTGTCCTTCGGAAAAGTCAGTGGCATGACGTTGGGCAACGTCTTCGGCACCGGCAAGATTACGCCGAGCGCGATGACGAAGAAGTTGTGGGCCGTCATCAAGAGCAAGAAGCTCGCCGGAAAATAATTTTTTTTTATTTTTTTCCTTTATTTTAATTTTAGTTCCAGCACGTCGTCGTCCCTCAACTCGTAGTCGGGCCCGACCTGCTGCCCGGGAAAACGCGTGCTCCCCCACACGCGACCGCACTCCAGGTTGCGCGCGAAATCCTTGTGCACCTCGCGCGCCGCGTCCGCCACCGTGCACCCGCCCTTGAACAGGACTATGGGCTTGTCGTAATCCGGTTTGCCGCGGTTCGGCTTCGTGAACACGCGCACGAGGCCCAGCGCATCGTAAATTTTTTCTTTCAACTTCTCCGCGTCCCATTTCCCCTTGGCAACGCGCAACTCCTTCTTCACCCTCATTTTCGCGAAGAATTCTTTCTCCCCTTTCTGCCCGGACCCCGACACGATTAACGCCAAATCCGCGTTGCGCGCCAATCCGAACACCAGCGACTGGTTGCCGGCGTGCGCGCTCGGCGTGTCCACCAACTGGATTTGAACCTTCTTGTGTTCCATCATCGCGGGCGCGGCTTCCAGGGTCTCAAAGGGCGCGGGCGTGGAAGCGAACGAAGCGTTCGATAACGCGTTCACGAGGAAACTCTTGCCCGCGTTCGGAAAGCCAACGACCGCGACCTGCGCCGCGCCCTGCCTCCTCAAGAAGTCGCCTCTCCCCCCGCGCGCCCTCCGCTTCGCCTCCTCCTTCTCGTGTTGTTTTTTGAGGCGCGCAATCTTGGACTTGATTTCGTTGAGGATGGAGTGGGCGGCCTTGTGCTTGGGGCATTGCTTCAGCATTTCCCGCAACGCCGCCGTTTTCTCGTCGTAGGTGACCGCCTCGCGGTATTTTTCCTCGGCAAGATAGTATTCGGGTCCCGCGTTCAACGAAGCCAATTCATTTCACCGCTTTCAATACCGAGAGGCGTTCGAAGGAGAAGCGTTGCTCGCCTGCCACGCTTGCCTCAAACCCCTTACCCGCCAGCAATTCTTTAAGTTTCGCGTCCTGGCCGCACAACGACGTTGCAACGAGGAGGATGATTCCGCCTTCAATCAAATGCTTTTCCACGTCTTCCAGAAAACGCCGGGTTACTTCCAAGCCGTCAACTCCTCCATCCAAGTCGGCGTGGCCGTGGCCGCCGGGCAGGTAAGGCGGGTTGAATGCGATGCAATCGAATGCCCCTTCCATGTTCTCAAACAAATCGCCTACCACGAAATCCGCTTTGAGTTTTCGTTTTGAAAACGCTTTTTTTGCTTCGCTGACTGCTTCGGGGTCAATGTCGGCGCACGTCACGCTGCAACCTTTTTTCGCTGCCGCGATTCCCTGGATTCCCGAGCCGCAGCCCAAGTCCAGAAAGCGGCCGCTCGCAAACTTCTTAACGGCGGCCTCCAACAGGAGCGAGTCCTCGCGAGGCGAGTAAACCACGACGCATCAGTCCCCGTATTCGCCGAGTTCCTTCTGCTTTTTCTGCAAGCCCTTTATGGTGGAACCCGGGTTGTGGACCTCGTAATCCAGTTTGAAGAACTGGAAGCCGTCGTTGCACAGCATCGCGTAAGCGTTGGGAGTTACGTGGGGTGCGACCAGGAAGCCCCGCACCTCGCAACCCTTTCTTTTCCGCAACTCGTTCACGTAACGCTTCAACTGGGTTACCGCGGCCAGGCCCGCGTTCCGCCGCTTCACTTCAATCACGACGAGGCACTTGTTTGAGTCCTCGGCGAGGATGTCAATGCTTCCCTTGCGCATCACGCTCTCCTTTTTGAGGGGCTTCAAGCCCTTTTCTATCACGGAGAGGTCTTGCGCCAGCAAATTGCTTAACTCGCGTTCGCTGCCGAACAACTTCAACTCCTTGTCGTCCCGCATCGGGAACGAGTGCACGGAGTCCACGCGCGAAAAGCAGACCTCAATTTTTTCTTTTATTGGTTTGCTCCTCAGCGCGGTAACGCACAACTCGTCGCCGTCCGAAACAAGTATTTTGGCGCCGGGGCCCTGGTAGTTCACGGCTTTCATGCCCTTGCCTTGGTGCACGAGGAAGGTGCCGTCCGGCTTTATCACGAGCAAGCGGTCGCCCGCGCTCAACTTGCTTATTGCGCGGCCCTCGTATTTCACTTGGCACTCGCCGACAACCACGCACAACTCGCCCTTGGAGAGCGCGGACTTAATCAGTTCGCTTTTTTTTTGCAAGGTCATCAAACAAATCCTCAAAAGCGATTTTTTTTTCTTTGTCCGGGATAGTTATTTTCGGGCCCTTGCTGAAATATGCTTCCCGCACCCGGTTGCTCCATTTCGCGATTTCGGGGTCTTTCAGGCGGTCCACTATTTCCTTGATTTCTTCTTCAGGCAACGATTTAATATATTCCTTTAATTCCTCTTTTTTGCTTTGTTGCGGGTGCTTGCCGCTCTTGATAAGACGCAATTCTTCAACGTGGGCGTCGGTTATTGCCTTGCGTTCATCTTCTTTTTTTGCCTTGTTACGGATTATGTTGCGTTGTTCCGGGCTTAACTTGGCCCACTGGTCCACCACTTTTTCGCGGCGACTGCCCTCGTTTTTTTCAACCAAGGCGGTAAGCATGACGCCGGCGAATTGCTTGTTCAGGCGGTGGGTGAGGCCGCCGCCGGAATCGTATTCAACCATTCTTTTGAGTTTGTTCCTGGTTTTGTTGTCCGTGATGTCGGCGCCGCGTATTCCGTCCCTTCCTTTCAAATGGTAGTAACCCATTGACGTAATCAAGTCGTTGAATTCGCCGGCGTAGTTTTCCGTGGACCCGCGTTCAATCAGGTCCCTCAGCCTCGTGAATTTCGGGTGTTCCACGAATTGGGTTATGTGGTCGTTCATTGCTGAATGGATTTCCGACAGGTTCCTCCTGATGTTGAAGTTTTTGAGTCCTTCCAGGGACAAGTCGTTTATTACTTCAATGATTTGGCCCCGGTACAGTTTCAAGTCCTCCGGTTTCTTGTAACCCGTTATCCTTTTTGGCAGTACCCTGGCTTCAATGGATTCCCTTGTTTCAACCGGACGCTTCTTCACTTGAATCACTTTTCCTTGGTCATCACTTGTTTATTTTCTTGCCTTCAAGCAGGTTCATTATTTTTTTGTTTTCGTTAATTTTTTTCCATAACAGTATGCCGAGGGGATGGCCTTGTATCACCATTATCGCTTCCTTTGCTCCGGGGTCGGGGTTTCCCCCGCTAAACTTCGCTAGGGTTTCCAAATAAAGGCGGTCCATCAATTTTTTTTCTGCTTCTTCGCGTTGTTTTTGGGATAACTTGAAATTCGGGTTTGTTAACACCCTTGCCGTTGTTTCCAAATCTTTTTCAAGTTCGCGGCTCACCCGGCTCTTCATTTTCTGGTTGAGGCTTTGCCATATGCCCTTAACCAACTGTTCTTTCTCGGGTGCGGGGGCTTCCTTCACGAAACGCTTTACTTCATTGGTTATTCTTGGAACCGCTTCGGAGTGAACCAGCCCCTTGTTTGCAAGGAATTTTTGCAGGGTGGGAAGTTCCAGCAAATCGTAGACCTCCGCTTTAACGCAGGGGTCGTCTATTTTTTTCCATACTTCCGGCACGTTTCCGGGTTTTGGATGGGTTCCGTTCGCGTAGGCCGCTATTCCGTGGACCATGTTTGAAATCGTGTGTTCCCGCCAACGCGCGCGTTCGTATTCTTCCAGGGATTTCAGGCTCGTGCTCCTGTTGGACGCTCCTTCGCCGAGCTCGTTTACCTCCACGTCGGTGAGTCCTTCCGCGATTTTGAGCGAGTCGTTGAATAGACGGACTTCCTTTTCCTGTCTCACAAAACCACCGCTTTGCGCACCCTTCCCTGCACTTCCTTGAGGAGTTCCGTCATTTTATCGCTTGCGGGCGCCGGCCTTTCCTTGAAGGACGCGTCCAGGCAGTCCGATGGGTCGAAGGAACGCAAGACGAATTCGTCGCAGTAAAGCGAAACGTATTTGGCGAGTTCGCGCGCGGTTTCCGGCGAGTCATTGACTCCGGGCACGACCGTGAAGGAGAAAACCTTGCGCACGCGCGAACCGTTTTTTTCCAGGAACGTAAGTGAGCGCAGGACGTTGCTTAACAGGAGTTCGGGGTCGCCGCGGAAAGCCGTTGCCTCGGCGTAAGTGCGCGCGTCCAGCCGAGCCTTTAAATCCAGTTGCACTTCTTTTGCGAGGGGCAGGCAGTCGTTCAGTGTTTCCGAGTAGTAGCCGTTGGTTTCAATGCGTACGGGAGCGTCCAGGCGTTGGAGGAGGCCGAGAACGGCGTTGCCCTGCATTAATGGTTCGCCGCCCGTTAATACAACTGCTTCGGATTTGCTTAACTCGTTCAAGAAGTATTCCACGGATTGTTCGGCGAATCCCTCGGTTTGCACGAGTGAAGGCGTGTTGCACCACGGGCAACGGAAGGGGCAACCCGCGAGGTAGAGGACGCTGGAGGCGTGGCCGGGCCAGCGTTCCTCGTCGCCGTGCACGATGCCTCCGAACCGCAGGTTCACGCAATATTTTGGGGTGGTTCAAGAGAAAAAGGTTTACATATTGCGCGCTCCAAAACACGTTTAATGGATTTCCCGGGGTTGGAGGAGAGCGCGCGAAAGGGTCAGTGGAACGAGGCCAAGAAAT
>DALH01000010.1:39590-41604 GCA_002499405.1 Candidatus Micrarchaeota archaeon UBA95
AACCTGCGCAACTCGCGCTTGTTTGCGGAGGAACCGGCTGGGCCCCGGGAGTCGCGTTCCCTCGTGAAAGTGGCGGAAATAGTTGAACGGGGTTTGAGCGCGAACGCGGATTACGGGCCCGGGCACAAGGAGTCCTTCGGCTTGGTTGTGAGGGCGTTGAACGGCTTGCGCCGCGTTGACGCCTCGGCTTTGAGCGGGGAAGAGTTGAAAACGGTGCGAAGGGTTTTGGAGTTGTTCAAGGCCAAGCGTGGGGACTGCATTAGCGCGGCGTGCGACGACTTGCTGCTTCGTTACACGCGCAGGAAGTAGAGGGCGAGCGCGGCCGCGCCGCAAATCGCGTAAAGGAATAATGAGGAGAGGACGAGGCGTTTCTCGGTTAATTGGAAGTGTGACAGCAAGGCGTTGAACAACGTGTATTTTTCTGCTCCTTTTGCGGGCTTTAACACGCCGTCGCGGCCGATGACCGGGTTCTGGCATTTCCCGCGGCGTTCAACGCCTTTCAAGGAATAATAAATCGTTGCCGCGAGTTCGTAGAACGCGGGCGCAATCGCGATTACGGCAAATGACTCCATGTTGCCGAGTATCGCGGCCGCCGCAATCGCGGTGCCGATTACGTAGGTGCCGATGTCGCCGGGGAACACGCGGGCGGGAAACCAGTTGTATTTTAGGAAGGCGAGGCAGGTCCCGAAAAGCGCTGCGAGGATGATGGCGGAGGCGAACGCGTTGGAGTAAATCGCTATTGGAAGGAGGGCGAGGGATACAACCGCGCCGATTCCGGCTTCCAACCCGTTGTAGCCCGCGCTCATGTTCAAGGCGTTGGCGGCGCCCGTGACCCCGACCGGGATCAAGGCGAGCGTGTAAAACAAGCCGAAGTCAATGCTCCCAATGAAGGGCAGCGTCATGGACGTGTCGCCCGCGGTAATCGCTATTAAGGGGAGCGCGGCGGCGGCGACCAGGAAGGGCTTGGTTCTCCGCGACAACTTGAACAAGTCGTCGAAGACGCCTATCAACGCGGCAATCGTTATTGAAGCCAGCGCCGCCAACAGGTAAGTGAAGAGCTGGGAGTCGTAGGGGCCCAACGCCATCAAGAGCATTGCAAGCGAGGTGCTTGCGAGGAGGCCGGCGAGCATCGCAAATCCGCCCAGGTTGGCCACCCTGGGTTTTCGTTTTTTGTTGGAGTCGCGCGCCGTGACTCCCTTGTTGAGGGCGCTGCAAATGAACACGGGGGTAAGCAGCAGGGTTGACGCCGTTGCGGCGAGGAGGGTGCTTGCAACCAGCCAGTTCATTTTTCAGCCACCACGCGCGTACTCGAATATTTTCACCATTCCGTTGGGCGACGCGTAGGCGAGTTTGAATCCGGGCACTTCCTCAAAGAAGAAGAAGCGCGTGAACGCTGAATTCAAGACGTTGTTTTCCAGGCCCAGCATTGAGAGGTCGGGGTTGACGTTGATGAACTGGTTGTTCCCGACTTGAACCAGGTAAGCCGCGTCCTCGTCGATTATTGGTTGTCCGGGCATGGCGGCGTAAATCGCGCGCGTATAATTTTCTTCCAGGCCCTGCCTGCCGACCAGCAGCAAGCCGTCCTGCGTGAGACAGTAAACCGGCCCGAAACTGCTTTGGTAAGCCGGGATTTGCACGGGAGTCGAGACCGGGCAGTTTCCGGCGTAAGTCAAGTACTCGTAGTAGTGCTCTGCTTCGTACCTGCTCTTGCCGGGGCCGTCAGTCCAATCTATTTCCGCTTGTTCGGGGCAGACGCTGCTCAACTCCGAGGTGCACGACCCGCTCAAGAACACGAGGGCGCCCCATTTCCCTACGAGGTCCACGTCCACGAGCACATGGGTCGCCTCGTGGTAGTCCATCAACTCGTACAAGTCGTTGATGTCGCCGTCCACGAAGGCGCGCGCCACTCCCTGGTCAAAGTCGCTGTGCGCGTTGTTGGGGTCAATTACGGTGTCGCGTTCGCCGAAGAAGGTAGTCCAGTGGCCGTAGTCCCACCAACTTATTATGCGCGAGT
>DALH01000047.1 GCA_002499405.1 Candidatus Micrarchaeota archaeon UBA95
GACCCGCGCAACCCCGCGGTAATCGCGGACAACGTGGGCGACAACGTCGGAGACGTGGCGGGCGTTAGCGCCGACCTCTTTGAGTCGTACGCGGGCGCCATCATAGCCGCGATGGCCCTCGGCTCGTTGACGAACGAACCCAAATCAATTCTTCTACCCTTGCTTCTGGGGGTGACTGGGTTGTTTGCTTCCCTTGGAGGCGCTCTGTTCCTGCGCTCGGCGAAGCCCGCCAAGGCGTTGCGCAACGCAAGTTTCGCCGCTTCATTGCTCTCGGTCCTATTCGCTTTTCTCTTGGTCACGCAATGGTTCGGCGACCTGAACGCTTTTTACGCAATTGCAACCGGGGTCGCAGTGGGGGCATTAATCGCTTTTTCCGCGGAGTATTACACTTCCACGCATTTCGCGCCGACCCTGCAAGTTGCGGAATCCGCCACCACAGGAGCCGCCACTACCGTGCTCAGCGGTTTTTCAATTGGGTTGAAGAGCGCGGTTCCCGCAGTGCTCCTGATTTGCGCGGGCTTGCTTACAGCATTCCACTTCGCCGGGTTGTACGGCGTGGGGCTTGCCGCCGTGGGAATGCTTTCAACGCTCGCATTAAACCTCGCCGCAGACGCGTTCGGGCCCGTGGTGGACAACGCGGGCGGAATAGTTGAGATGGCGGGCCTCTCCAAAAAAGTGCGGGAGCGGACCGACGAACTGGACGCTGCCGGGAACACGACGAAGGCAATTGGGAAAGGGTTCGCGGTTGGTTCTGCCGCCTTGACCGCGCTCGCATTTTACACGGTTTACTCAACCGAAGCCGGGTTGGCGACCATCAACCTGATGGACGTCAGCGTAGTTGTGGGCCTGCTGGCGGGCGGAGCCCTCGCCTTCTTCTTCGCTTCCCTCACCATTCAAGCAGTTGAAAAAGCTGCTTTCCAGCTCGTGGGCGAAGTGCACCGTCAATTCAAGGACAAGGCGATTCTGCGCGGCAAGAAAAAACCGGATTACGCGAAATGCGTGGACATCGCCACCGTTTCGGCATTAAGGGAAATGGGTTTGCCCGCCTTGATTGCGATCGGCTCGCCAATTGCAATTGGCTTGTTGCTCGGCAAAGCCGCACTTGGCGGACTGCTTGCGGGAGCCCTGGTAACCGGCGTGCTCCTCGGGCTGATGATGGCGAACAGCGGGGGCGCGTGGGACAACGCCAAAAAATTCATTGAAGCCGGGGCTTACGGAGGAAAAGGCGGTTACGCGCACAAGGCCGCTGTGATAGGGGACACGGTGGGCGACCCGTTCAAGGACACGGCGGGGCCGTCAATGAACATCTTGATCAAGTTAATGGGCATCATCGCGCTCGTCCTGGTTGCGCTTTTCTGAACCAAACAATATAAAAAGTTTCTTCGTTATTGTTCAACTAAATCAAGGTGACTGGAAAATTGAAGCACGCAATCATTGAAAAACCGGCGGAATTCTTCAAGAAGGAACCCGCCTTGAAGCACTACGACTCGGCTTACGCAAACTTTTCGTGGGAAGATTACCGCAAGGAAATCGATTGGCTTGAGGAAGGCAAATTGAATGCTGGCCACGAAGCCACCAGGCATTGCTCCGACAAAACCGCGATAATGTGGGAGGGAGCCGACGGACGAAAAAAAACGTGTTCCTTCAACAAAGTCAACGCGGAATCAAACAAATTCGCGAACGCGTTGCGCGGCCTCGGCGTGCAAAAAGGCGAACGCGTTTTTCTCTTCCTGCCCCGCGTGCCCCAAGTCCACTACTCTTTCCTAGGCACCCTCAAGGCGGGCGCAATTGCTGGAACGCTTTTCTCGGCGTTCGGGTTGGACGCCTTAAAGGACCGAATCGGCCACAGCGAGGCAAGCGTGGTAGTAACCGACACCAACCTCAAGAAGCGAATTGATGAAGTCTGCGGGAACATGCAGGTCTGCAAAGACATGCCCGCCTTAAAGCACGTCATACTCGTGGACGCCGAAGACGACGCAGGAGACGCGTTGAGTTACAACAAACTCGTTGGAAAGCAGTCGCCTGAATTCAAGCCGGAACCAATGGGCAAGGACGACTACGCGTTCATGCTTTACACTTCGGGCACTACGGGCAAGCCCAAGGGCATCGTGCACGCGCACGGCGGAATAATCCAGCAAAAACTGAGCGCGCGCTGGGTCCTTGACTTGAAGCAGGACGACGTTTACTGGTGCACGGCGGACCACGGCTGGGTCACCGGCATCTCTTACGGAATACTCGGGCCCCTGGCGAACAGGGTTCCCCTAGTGCTTTACGACGGCAGATTTGACGCCGAAAAATGGTATTCAATAATCCAGGAATACAAGGTTAGCGTTTGGTATACCGCGCCCACCGCAATAAGAATGCTCATGAAGGCCGGCGACGAATTGCCCGCAAAACACGACTTGTCTTCCCTGCGCCTGCTGTACAGCGTGGGCGAGCCATTGAACCCTGAAGCAGTTGAGTGGGGCCTCAAAGTATTCAACAAGCCGTTCCACGACACGTGGTGGCAGACCGAAACGGGTTCAATCCTAATCGCGAATTATCCTTGCCTCCCAATCAAGCCGGGCTCCATGGGCAAGCCGTTCCCCGGCATCAAGGCGGCAATCATTGACGACGAAGGAAGGGAACTGCCCGCCAACCAGGAAGGCAACCTCGCAATCAAGCCGCCGTGGCCGTCCATCCTGCGAACAGTGTGGGCGAACAAGGAGAAATACGAGGGTTACTTCCTCAAGGAGTGGTTCACCACGGGCGACCGCGCCCTGTGCGACGACGACGGCTATTACTGGTTCATCGGCCGCGCCGACGACGTAATCAAGACGTCTGGCGAGCGCGTGGGCCCGTTTGAAGTGGAGAGCGCCCTCGTGGAACACGAAGCAATAGCCGAAGCCGGCGTCATCGGCAAGCCCGACATGATGCGCGGCGAAATCATCAAGGCATTCATCACGTTGAAGGACGGCTACAAGCACACCCCGGAACTGGATGAAGACATCCAGAAGTTCGTGAAAAAAAACCTGGCGGGGCACGCCTACCCACGAGAAATAGAAGTCGTTGACTCCCTGCCGAAAACGAGTAGCGGAAAAATCATGCGCCGCGTGCTCAAGGCAAAGGAATTGGGCTTGGCAATAGGCGACACGTCCACGCTGGAAAACTGACGACAATGAAGTCAATCAGCAGGTTTGGGGAGAGAATGCGGTTAAGGCCACTGGACTGGCTTTTCCCGAAAAGGGCGCTGGAACGCGAAAACAAGTTGCTTTGGCGCGAGGCATTAATCATTGACGCGTTAAAGAATAACGCTGAACGCATTACTGGCGGAAAACCCGCAATCAAGGACCTCAGATACGTCAAGGCCGCCGGGACGCCCTTGCACGTCTGGAACGCGGTAAAGGAAATCGGGGAAACAAAACCCGGCGAAAAAAAGGCAAAACTCAATTCGTTGACGCGGAAATTACTTAAATCCTATGAAAACCGGCTTGCCTACGTGGAATTGCTGCAAAAACGGGTTTACAGGTAACGCGACCCGAAAAAATTTTTAACCTGTCCCCGCAACCAAAAAATTAACCTTTTTCGCGGATGAACTCCACGAAGTCAACGAGGCGCGCTGAATAACCCATCTCGTTGTCGTACCACGCCAGCACCTTCACGAAGTTGCCTTCCTCGCCGAGCACGCGCGTCTCCAGCGAGTCAATCACGCACGAATGCGTGTCCCCGATGACGTCCGTTGAAACAATTGGGTCAACGCA
>DALH01000017.1 GCA_002499405.1 Candidatus Micrarchaeota archaeon UBA95
CAGCGGCAACGAAACCGCTATTTTAAACTGAGAACCCATTACAATACCCCAAAACGCATTTACACTACTAACGCACAAACACGAGGTAAGCTTAAAAACCTTGGTATCGGCGCCCTTCTAGAAGTGCAGGGGCTGGGATTTTCTGCCCGACGGAACTCCAATCAAAACTTTTCTTTCTTGGAGCGCCTAGCTCTCTTTCTCTCCGAGAGAAAGAAAGAAGATGGGCATTCGAACCCAGGAACCCCTGAGGGACGGGGTCCTAAACCCCGCGCATTTGACCAGGCTTTGCTACCCCTGCAAAACACGAGTTTAAGGAACGCGGGCGACTAAAAGGTTTTTTATTGGGTTTGGTTAAAGGTTTTAACAAGAATTGACTGTTTCAGAGTGGGCTGTTTTGAACTTTCCGAATCCTTACGAGAACAAGAAATACAAGTGGCTGGCGGTAATACCCTTGCTCCTCATGCTTGCCAGCGTCTACTTCATATTCCAGATTCCGACCGGCATCGACCTCAAGGGAGGCCTCCTCCTCACGGTTTACTCGGAGCAGGAAGTGGACGAAGCGAAAATTCAAGCGGCGCTGGCAGACTACGCGGACGCGGAGGTGCGCACTTTTTCAAGCCCGTTGGGAAGCGGCGTTGAAATAGAGTTACCCAACGACCCCTCGCTTGAGCAGGCGGACGCAGAGTTAAAGGAGTTGCTTGATTACGCGGAGGAATACACCCGGGCGGAGGTGGCTGCGGCTTATTACGAGGGCGGCGGCGAAGGCAACGCTTCCGAAAAGGAGAGCGTGTTCGCCGAGAAGGCGCGGTTGGAAGCCCTCGTGTTAGAGAAGTCGGGAATCGTTTTGTCCCTGACCACTGGCGAAGCAGTGCCCGCCGACGCAAACGAGGCCGCAGCTCTTGCGGAAGAAGCGTTCAACGAGGCGAGAAGCGCTTACCGAACCAATTTATTAAAAAAGGTTTCTTCGGTGGTGGGCGTTGAAAAGTATTCGTTCAAGGAAATCGGTTCCTCGCTCTCAAAATTCTTTTTCAACAAGACGCAGGAAATCCTCATTTACTCGTTCATCCTGTCCACCATCGTGGTCTTCGCGATTTTTCGCTCGCTCGTACCCAGCTTCGCCGTCATTTTCGCTGCAATAGCCGACATAATGATTACGGCGGGGGTCATGGGCGCTCTCGCCATCCCGCTCACGCTCGCGTCAATCGCGGGGTTGTTGATGCTGATCGGCTTGTCCCTTGATACCGACGCGCTCCTGACCGTGCGCGTGTTGAAGCGGAAGGAGGGCTCGCCCGCCGAACGCGCTTTTAACGCGTTGAAGACGGCTTTCATGATGAACTTCACCACGCTGGTCGCGTTCGGCGTACTCGCATTCGTCGCAACCCTCCTGCAAATCTCGACTTACTACCAAATCGGAGTTGTCGTGGCAATCGGCGCAATCGCCGACTTCGTGGCGACGTGGTGCTTCAACGCCGTGGTATTGTTGTGGCACGTTGAGAGGAAACACAAGAATGAATTACGGTGAACTAGCGAAAAACAACAAGATTCGCGTCGCGTTCATAGCCGTGCTTCTCGCAACCGCAATACTCGGCTTCAAGGGAATAAATTACGGCATTGAATTCATCGGCGGCGTGCGCATACCCGTGTCCCTTGAAAAAGCCGTGGACGCACAAACCATGGACTCTATTGTTGAAACGTTGAAGGCGCGCGTGAATACCTTCGGGTTGAAGCAGGCAGTTGTGCGGCCCCTCGGGAACACGGAAATAATAGTGGAGATTCCGCGGGCCGAGCCGGAAGCAATCAAGCACATTGAAGACATTTTGCGCGAGCAGGGCCACTTTGAGGCGATAATCGACGGGAAGCAGGCGTTGGACGGCTCGTACATCATACAAAACGCGGTGGGAGGCGCCCAAGCCGAATTCGTAGAGGCAAGGAACGACGGGGGCGCGACCTGGGAGATTCACTTCGCGATTACGGGCGAGGGGCAGGAGCGCTTCGCGGAAGTGGCTTCCGGCAAATTCGGCTACCCCGTGCTCATGTTCCTGGACCGCCCCGAAAACGCGGTTATCGTGGCGCCGCGGAGTTTGGTCGTGGGCGAACAAGGCAACGAGGCATTGCTGCAAGAAGCGCTCTCCAAGGAAGGCGACGACATCAAACTGGTTTACTACTCCGAATTCGAGGTGGAAGGGATAGGAAACAAAACCACGGCAATCGTGCCCGCCTCCCTGGCAATTGACGAGCCCGAAATTTATTCTGCCCTGCTTGGCGCCGGATTCGAGGAAGTCCAATCCTTGGGGGAGGCACCCGAAAAGCGGCTGGTCGTGAAAAGCGAGGAGGAACTCACTCCCAGGTATTTCAACTCTGGAACGGGCGGCGTGTTCCTGAGCGAGTGGGAGGCAATCGGGTTGATGAGCGCGCCCACCCTGCAAACCGAGCCCATCAAGCAAAAACAGATTACGTCTTACTCCATTACGGGTAGCGTGCCCGCATCCGAAAGCGCGGAACTGGACGCGGCAAACGAAATCCGCCTCATCAAAAGCGTTTTGAGCGGCGGACGCCTCCCCGTCAGCACCACTATTGGAAGCTATTACAACGTGGCGCCCCAACTCGGAGAACAATTCACTTATTACAGCTTCATCGCCATCGGCATCGCGGTCCTAGCCGTGACCGCCGTAATAGTTTTCCGCTACCGCAAAATCATTCTCATCATCCCCATCATCGTCGTGAATTCCTTTGAAATACTCTTGACGCTCACCATAATCGGCGCCTTCGGAACCCTTGACCTGAGCGCCATGGCCGGAATAATCGCGTTAATCGGCACGGGCGTGGACGACCAGTTAATCATCACCGACGAAATGCTGTGCGGCAGAAAGGAAGAGGAGACAACCAGGCGCGACGCAAAAGAGCGCGTCGCGCGCGCCTTCTACGTCGTGTTGACGGCGGCCGGAATCGCAGTCGCCTCCATGCTCCCCCTGCTCCTCAGCGGAATAGTTGAAATCACGGGCTTCGCCTTGTCAACCATCATCGGCGTGACGATCGGCGTGCTCGTGACCCGGCCCGCTTACGGCGCCTTCATGGAAGTAATGTTCGGCACCACGAACTGAGGCGGAGTCATTACATTGAATTCAACAAGGATAGGATGATTCCTCGCACATTTTTTTCCGCGGCGTTCTTCGAAGAACCCTCAAGGTTCTCCTCACTAACCGCATCAACAACGGGCTTGCCGGGGGCTTCGTGAGCGTAAATCTTCAAAAGCTCTTCTTTGGCGGTCGCCGTATCAATTTGTCCGCTCAAACGCATTACTCCCACCATTTGCGTGCGCGCCTTGCGGTAATCCTTTAACGCTTCCTTCAGCCTAAGCATTTTCTCTCTTTGCCCGCGTTTTAAGTCGTGCAACTCCAACCCACTTAAAACAACCCGCCCGTAGATTTCTGCTTCTGCCGTTTTTGAATCTGGGGACTGCTCTTTTTTCCGGTGTTTTGAAAGATCTCTTAGGACCCCGAAGCTCTTTCCCTCTTGGCTCGCCAACTTTTTTTGAAGTCCTTCCAAATCACTGCGGAGCCCGGTGATTTCTGCGTACTTGCGTTCGGCAATCCTCTGGTTTTTTTCGCCGAGTCTTACGATGTGACGGGAATGCACGAGGTTGTGAAGTTCGTCAACCTCCTTGAAATCAATCAGGTCTTTGACTTCAGACAAAAAATTCAGGCGGTGGACTCGAGCATCAACGCCTTCGGGCTTGTCTTCGGCTAAATGCTTGAAAAACGCGGCCCTTCTAAGGGCTTTTTTGCGAAGATCCGGCGGCAGGGTTTCAATCCAGTCCGTAAACGAAAGCCATTTCTTAGACCTTTCCCTTTTTTCGGGGGCAGTCCAATCCTTGGCCTGTTCCTTGGCTCCCTCTTCTTTTTCAGAGCTAGCCAGAAAGCCGAGCGTTTTTTTCAAGAATTCTGGATGCTCTTTTTCGGGTAGTGACTCTGTTTTGCGTAGTCTGTCTATTGCCTGCTCCCGCGAAATTCTTCCACTCAAATAAGCAAAAAAAGCGTAGTCAAAAGCGGCCTCGCGTCTTGCTTTCACGTTCCCAGAATAAAGCGAGTTCCATATGCCCGCGCGATTAATTTTAGCAGCGTCCTCAAAACGGCCCTTGAAATCCTTTTTGTAATTGCTCCACAACTTTTCAAGTGTTTTAGGCGGTTTAAAACTCTCGCGTTTCTCGACATTTCCCCCGAATTCTTCTGCAAGGGTTCTTCCCATCAGCATCACTTCACGCAGGCGGGCCTGCCCCCGAACTCGTTGTGGTGGCGCACGCACTGGCAGCAGATGCCGTGGTTCTCGCAATCCGCGTGCGGGCACGGGCAGTCCTCCTCGTTCAACGCCTTGTTCGGGCATTTCTTGCGCATGACTTATTTGTTGGGAAAACAAGAATAAAAGATGACGGGCCCAGGGGGATTTGAACCCCCGACCTCCTGCTTTCTCCAACCCCTCAAAGGGAAGAGGGTAGAAGGAGAAACTCGGTTTCTCCTCTTTTAGAAGGCAGTTGCTCTGTCCAAGCTGAGCTATGGGCCCGCCCCAAACAAGCAATAGTGGGGAAGGCAACGGTTTAAACCATTTACTCAGTAGGAAACCGGCTGCACAACTCCTTGACTTGTTCGCGGATTTGGTTGAGCGCAGCTTCGTCGCCAATTGATTCAACTGCTTTTGCGATGAATAAGGCCACGCCAGCCATTTCCTTTTCCTTCATTCCCCGCGTGGTGAGCACGGGCGTACCGAGCCGGATTCCGCTCGGGTCCCACGGCTTCCTCTTGTCAAACGGAATCGTGTTCGCGTTCACGGTTATTCCCGCCGCGTCCAGGGCGCGCTCGGCTTGCTTTCCGGTTACGTCCTTGTCCGTCAAGTCAATTATCATTAAATGAGTGTCCGTGCCGCCCGAAACCAGGCGGAAGCCATGTCCTTGAAGA
Organism: Candidatus Micrarchaeota archaeon UBA95; assembly: GCA_002499405.1. Taxonomy (GTDB): domain Archaea; phylum Micrarchaeota; class Micrarchaeia; order Norongarragalinales; family Norongarragalinaceae; genus UBA95. The sequence continues at coordinate 4,950 of DALH01000017.1, forward strand.
CCGGAGGCAAGTTCCTTTGCGTTGGCCACGGTTTGGCGCGCGTAATCCTTGAATTCCGGCTTGAGCGCTTCGCCGAAGGCAACTGCCTTTGCCGCAATAACGTTTTCGTGGGGGCCGCCTTGATAACCCGGAAAAACGGCTTTATCTATTTTTTTGGCGAGCGCCTCCTTGCACATTATTATTGCGCCGCGGGGGCCCCGCAGCGTCTTGTGGGTTGTCGTGGTAACGACGTCGGTGAAAGGGAAGGGCGAGGGGTGGATGCCTCCGGCAATCAGGCCCGCGATGTGCGCTATGTCGGCCATTGAATAAGCGTTCACGGCTCTCGCGATTTCCGCAAATCGCTTGAAATCTATTTGGCGCGGGTAAGCGGTGTAACCCGATAAAACGAGTTTGGGTTTCTCTTTTTTGGCGAGCGCTTCAATGGCGTCGTAGTCCAGTTGCTCTGTTTCCGGGTCCACCGAGTAATGAATGAAGTGGTAGGCGCGCCCCGAAAAGTTTACGGGGCTGCCGTGCGTGAGGTGGCCTCCCCCGCTGAACGAGAGAGCCATTGCCTTGTCGCCGAGTTCCAGGAGCGCGGCGTAAACCTCCAGGTTGGCGGGGCTGCCGGAATATGGCTGGACATTGGCGTGCTCGCAACCGAAAAGCTTTTTCGCGCGTTCAACGGCGAGTTCTTCCACGACGTCCACGAACTCGTTGCCGCCGTAATACCTTTTGTGGGGATAACCCTCGGAGTACTTGTTCGTGAAAACGCTGGCAAGGGCTTCGCGCACGGCCTTGCTTGCTAGGTTCTCGCTGGGGATGAGTTCCAAAACGTTTTGCTGGCGTTCCTCCTCGGATTTAATTGCCTGCGCAACGCGTTCGTCGGAAATCATTTGCGGTGAATCGCTCCTTCAATGGTCTTCCATTTGCCGCACGACTTTTCTTCGCGGCACTCCAGCTTGCTGACGCACGAAGGCCCGGCGTTCTCAAAGATGAGGGGCGAAACCTGCTTGCATAATTCAAGCATTTTTTCGGCCATGGCGCGAATCTCCCATTGGGCGCGCGCGCACGTGCGCTTTTCAAAGAAGTAAAGCAGCTCCCGGCAGTTCATGGTTATGACTATCTTGGTTTCGCAGGCGTTTGGGAGAACGAAGCGGGCGTCCTCTTTTTTCACTCCCGAGTCAACGAATTCGCCGTATAATTCCGCGGCTTCCCCCATGAATTCCTCGAAGCGCTTTCTCTGGCCGCCTTGAATGCTTTCGGGAACGATGTAGTTGAAATCGCCGGCGTTCACGTAGCGCTGGCTTTGCTGGGAGTAGGAAGCGATTCGGTGGCGCACGAGCTGG
>DALH01000001.1 GCA_002499405.1 Candidatus Micrarchaeota archaeon UBA95
AACTACGACTTGCACGCCGTGGCCGTGAATTGGCCCGAGCCAGGAGACGTCTCGCAAGCAAGGACGACCTTCCAATTAATTGGACGCGCACCCGTGGCAACCCCGGACTTGCACTGGCTGGTGGTGTTGCTGGCGGCTGCAATCGGGTTGTACGCGTTCAAGAGGAAGGCGAATGCCGGCTGACCTCAACGTCGTAATTCAGGAAGAGGACGCAGTTGAGGGGGATGAGCCGCGGGCTGAAACCGCGTTGACCCAGCAAGCGAGAACCACCCTGCCCCTGGAGAAAGTGGTGGAAGCCGCGTTGTTCATCGCGAACCGCGAGTTGGACGCCAAAAAACTGGGAAAAATGCTGGACGAAAAGCCAGCGCGAATCCTGGAAGCATTCAAGAGAATTGCCTCGGATTACGAAAAGAGGGGTGGCCCCATCCAGCTGGCAATCAAGGAGGACTCAGCCGTGTTCCAGATGCGCCCCGAATACGTTAACGCCGTGGGCGCCTTGAGCAAGGAAAGCAACCTCTCAAAAAAGGCCACGCGCATCCTCGCGTTAATCGCGAAAAAGGGTTCCATACTCCAGAGTTCCCTGCCCAAATACTTCAAGGGAGAGATTTACGCTTACACAACTGAGTTGAAGGAAGCCGGCTACGTTGAGTCCAAGAAATACAAAAACACGCGGCTCCTGCTGCCCACCAAAAAGTTTTACGAGCACTTTCAGTTCTCGTAGTCCGAGGACAAAACGCGCCGGATTTCCTCCGCCTTCTTCTTGCCTATGCCTTCCACGTCCTGCAAGTCCTCGGCGTCCGCCTCGAAAACGTCTTGAACGCTCTTGAAGTGCTCCAAAAGGAAGCGCGCGTTTTTGGGTCCGACTCCGGGCAGGGATTCCACGATGAAGCGTTGTTGTTCTTGCAGGGAGAATCCTTTTTTGCCGAACCGAATACGCGTTTCGCGGGACTCCTTGAGTTGCTCTTTTTCGCCGAGGGCGTAAAGGAATTCCGCGAATTCTTGGGAGTTCTCAAAGAAGAATGCGGGCAGTTTGAAGTCCACTGCTAGGGAGATGAGGGCGCCGCGCAATGCCTTGGGGTTGATTCGCTGGAATTCCTTTCCGATTACGGCGAGGAGGGGGGACTCAAAGTTTTCCTTCAAGTCCTTTGCCTGCGCGAACAGGCGGCCGTCTATTATGCTGGACTCCAGGTCCGCGTCCGACTTGCGTTCAACTGCCACGCGGCCGCTCAAGACGTAGTCGCCCACGCTCAAGCGCTTGGGGTAAAGCAGCGCCCCCAACTCAAACAATTGGCGGCACACTTCGCTCTTGAACTCGCGGTCGTCCACGAAGACCTGAACCTTGTCGCTCTCCTTGAAAACCAGTTCGTTCATAAACTTGAAAACTAGTAGTCGCCCAGGTTTTTCTGGCCTTTGTTCGCAGTTAACTCGCGCTTTAACTCGTCTAGTTGGGCGTGCATCCTCCGCTCCTTTTGCTGTGCAATCCAGTAAAAGCCCTCGTCCTTGGTTCCGCGCGTGACCAGCATGAGGGCGCGCCCCGCGCGCACGCGGCCGGCGCGGCCCCGGCGCTGAATCAAGCGTATTTCGGAGGGAACTGCTTCGTAAAAGATTACGAGGTCCACGGCGGGCACGTCCAAGCCCTCCTCGCCAACCCGGGTCGCCACCAAAACGTTGAATTCCTTTGCGCGGAACTCGTCGAGGACTTGCGCCTGCTCTTTCTGCGTCATTCCCTCCTTGCTCCTCCCAACCAGGGCTTTCGCGTTCACGCCGGCCAGGGAATTGAGTTCGCGGAGTATCTGGCTCACGGAGTTGCGGTAGTGCGCGAAAACCATTACGGAACTGCCGCGCCCTGCTTCGTAAGCCACCACTTCCTTCAAACGTTTCAACTTGGGGTGTTCCACGCCTGCGGCGGACAAGTTGTCGCACGCCTTCGCTATTTCCTGCACGCGCGAATCCGACAACAATCGCTGGACTGCCTTGGATTTTTTTGGGCGCGCCTCCATGTCCTTCAAGAACGAGCGCAAGGCGCCCACGCCTTGGGACTCCAGCAAGTCGATTGCGTGGACCAGGTTCATGGCGCGTGCGAGCTCGCTCAACGCCTTGTAGGCGTCGGCGTGGGGCATGCGGGAGGCGATGACGCCGCGCGCAGCCAGCAAATTCTTTTTGTGCGCCTTGTCAACGTCCGAGGATGCGAGAAAGCCCTTGTCCTTCAGGAATTCAAGGGATTCCTTCAACAACTCATTCAACGAACGCCTCAGCAACGCGAAGGGCTTTGGAAGGTCAACGAATTCGCGGTCAACCCGAACCGGCTTGTCAAACTCTTTGACGTCTTTGTCTCCGCGCCTGCGCACCTCCACGTGCCGGACGCCGAGGGCGCCGCAGATTTCGCGGAGTTTCTCCTTGTTTGACGAAGGCGAGGCAGTCAAGCCCAGAACCAGCGCACTGGTTTTAGCTGCTTGTTTTCCTATGAAGGCGTAAGCGTAATTGCCGACTGCCCGGTGCGCCTCGTCAAAGACGATTAACGAAAAATCCTCCAGGTTCAGGCGCCGCGCCAGCAAGTCATTTTCAATGCATTGAGGCGTGCCGCACAACACTTTTGCGTCTTCGTAGAGTTCCGCGCGCTGGGCCGGAGGCGTCTCGCCCGTCACCAGCACCACTTTACCCAATTCCTCCAGGGCGCGCGCCTGCTGGATTGCGAGCGGCTTGGTGGGCGCGAGAAACAATATTTTTCCCTGGCTGATTTTTTCGCGTGCCACGAGTATTGCCACGAGGGTTTTGCCCATTGCCGTGGGCATCACGAGCAGGGAATTCCCGTTTTCAAGTATTGCTTTTGCCGCATTCAACTGGTAGGGTCTCGGCTCCATGAAGAAAAGACGCAATAAAAGTATTTTAACGGGGGTCAGCCCGGCGGGTTACGAGAACCCCTTAATTCCCCAAAAAAGGTTTTTAAGGCGTGCCGCGTGTTTGTTGTTCGCTAATCAAGTTAAGGGGGTAGTAAAGGGAATGGCTATTTTGCCCATTGCGCCCGTGGAGCGCATTATTCGAAAGGCTGGAGCTGGCAGGGTGTCCCACGACGCCGCGGAAGCGCTTGCAGACGTATTGGAAGAAATCGGGTTAAGCATTTCGCAGAAAGCAGTGCAACTCGCCAAGCACGCCGGAAGGAAGACGGTTACCGACGAGGACGTAAAACTCGCGAGCAGGTAAAAACCTTTTTTAACGGGTTGCAACCCATTTAATAGAACCAAAGATGTAGGGACCCGGTTTCAACCGGCCTGAATGAGGGAGTTGCTTAATGGGTTTACACGAATACGCAGTCAAGAGTTTCGCCGAGTCTTCCAGAAACAGGAGCGATGCCTACCGCAAGCGCGTGAGCGCGTGGCGCAAGGGAAAAACCATTCAACGCGTTGAAAAGCCGTTGAACCCGCTTCGCGCAAGGGAACTCGGATACAAGGCGAAGAAGGGATTCTTCGTGATCCGCGTGCGCACCAAGCGCGGCAAGCGCGTGAGGAATTCAGCCGACCTCGGCCGCAAGCCGGGAAAGAACCGCAAGCGCGAGAACCCCGGCAAGCCGTGGAAGTGGTTCGCCGAACGAAAGGCGTTGCGCTCGCACAAGAACGCGGAATTAATCGGCTCTTACCTTGCAGGCGAGGACGGCGTCTACAAGTTCTTTGAAGTGCTGATGCGCACCAAACAATAAGGGTTTTTAGT
>DALH01000032.1:0-895 GCA_002499405.1 Candidatus Micrarchaeota archaeon UBA95
TTTTTAGTTTGTTCAACCTAAAAAAACCGTGTTTTTTGAGTTCTTGTCGCTGTGGCTCGGGTTTTTAGTGGCTTACGCGTTGTATCAGAAACCGCGCAAGTGGTGGCTCTTGCCCGCTTTATTCGTCTTCCTTTACTTGTTGCTGGGGCCGTTTGGCCCCGTGGGCGGGGCAGTTGCCTTGTTGTTGAGGTATCGCCGGAAAAATTAGAAGCGGTAGGACACGATGCCGTGGTAGGCGCGCTTGGGCTTCTCCTCGTTGACGTGCTCTATGTCCGAGCACGTGATGTTCGCGATGCGGTCCAGGAGTTTCTTCTCCTTCATGCTGGTTACCAGGGTTATTGCCGTGCCTTTTTTGCCGGCGCGCGCGGTTCTCCCCACGCGGTGCACGTAATCCTTGTGGTCTTTCGGGGGGTGATAGTTGATTACGTGGCTGATGCCTTCAATGTCTAGTCCGCGTGCGGCGACATCTGTTGCCACGAGGACGCGCACTTTTTTTTCGCGGAACGCCTGCAGAACTTGTTCGCGGCGCGCCTGCGAGAGGTTTCCGTGAAGGGTTTCCGCGTTGATGTTGTCCCGCCTCAAGTGGTTTTGGATGCGGTCGCAGGTCGACTTGGTGTTGCAGAACACGAGCGCCAGGCCGTTGAAGCGCTTCAGTATTTCGGCGAGTTTTTGCGGCTTTTTTTTGGCGGGCACCATGATGAGTTGTTGTTCAACTTCATCCACGGTTTGCTTGTCCCGGCTTACTAAAAGGGTTTCGGGGTTTTTCATTTCGTCTTTGGCCAGCTTGATTACGGGGAGGGGCATGGTGGCCGAGAATAACGCGGTCTGCCTCGTCTTCGGGGTGTGCGAGAGTATTTCCTTGACGTCGTCTATGAAGCCCATGTCCAGCATGCGG
>DALH01000032.1:975-10115 GCA_002499405.1 Candidatus Micrarchaeota archaeon UBA95
CAGCATGCGGTCGGCTTCGTCCAAGACGAGTATGCTTACCCGATTCAATGAAATCGTTTTCCTGCCGAGGTGGTCGAGTATGCGGCCCGGCGTTCCGACAACGACGTCCACGCCTTTTTTGAGGGCACGCAACTGCATGTCCATTGATTGGCCGCCGTAAACCGTTAAAATGCTTAAGCCGCCGCCCAGTTTTTCAATTTCTTTTTTCACCTGTAAGGCGAGTTCCCGGGTGGGCGTCAGGACGAGGGCTTGCACGAAGCCCGCGGGCTGTATCAGTTGCACGATGGGGGCCGCGAAGGCAATGGTTTTCCCGGTTCCAGTGCGCGCCTGCCCTATCACGTCCCTTTTTTGGAGCATGAGTGGTATGGCTCTGGCTTGTATGGGCGTGGGGTCCTTGAATCCTTGTGCTTCCATTGCTTTGAGCAGTTCCGCGTTTAGTCCGAGGTTCTTGAATGAATCGTTCATCTTGAAGTCACTTTCTTCCGAGGTAGATTACGGCCGAGAAGCCGAGCAATAACACGAATACCCATGTGAAGAGGATGCCCGAGTAATCCTCTTCCTGCGCGGGAGCCGGCGAGGGCGTAATTGTTGAGAGGTTTGCGTCGTTGGGCGTCGGGCTGGAACTCGGCGAGGGCGAAGGAGTTGGCGTGGGTGAGGCGCTGGGTTTCACGGTTGGAGTGAGTTGCGGCGACGGCGTCGGGGCAACAGATGGAGTCGGCGTGGATGCTTCGGGTTCGCTTTCCATCAGGGGGTGCGCGAATTCGTTTTCCAACGCGGTTTCACAGCCGCCAACCACGGCTTCCATCAGCGAAACGAATTCACTGTAATTGATGAAGTCGGTGTAAGTGTAGAACTGGTAGTTGCCGCACTTGAATTCGGTGCGATAACGCTTTTCCCCGGGGTTGCCGCCGGCCACTTCGTCCTGGAAGGTTATGATGGTTCCAAGAACGTCGCGGCTCTTTGACAGTTGCTCTATGTAATCGGTTTTCTTGTGGCACTCAAACAAGTATTCTTCAATCCATCCCGCCTCCTTGTAACTCGCAGACCACCGCTCCTTGTGAAACGCGGGCAACTCTATTTTCCGGAAACTTATTTCATCAGTTTCAAAGTGTTCGTTCAACGCGTCCTGCACGTGTAGCGTAAAGCCCTGAAAATAATCCGCGTGTGCAAGCGTGATTATGAGTGCGAGGAACAGCAGCGCGCGCTTCATTTCCTCTTTTTCCTCTTATTCGGGCGCTTCGCTTTCCCCTTGGTTTTGCCTTGGGTGTTGAGCCAGGTGCTGGCCAGGTAAGCGATCGCCACGAAAACGATTAACCCGAACAACACGAACTTTATGTACTCCGTATCAACGGGGAACGCCGGTTTTTCCTCGCCCCGGACAGGAAGAGGCGTTGTGGGCGCGCGGTCGATTTGTTGCGTGCTTTCGGGCAGCGCCGGGTTTTTGGTTGGCTGGATTGCTGATTCGGCTTCTTGCCCGCACGCGCCGTTTACGCACGCGCCGCTGCAAACGATTTCCTCTTTTTGGCATACCACTCCCCAAGCGCCTTCGGTGGGGCAGTAATATTCAACGAGCGTTTTGGAGTCCAGGCAGTATTCCTGGTGCGGGCCGTTGACGTCATTGCAGTCCCCGTAAACGCCGGGGTTCCTGCCGCCGTCAACGTTTTGACAGGTGTATGCCGCCGCCAGGAACAACGGAGCCAGCAAAGCAAAGAACAATAATTTCCTCATTTCCTTCCACTCCCTTTTTTCCTTGGTTTTTGCGCTATCCGCTCTTGCGAGGAACGGTATGCAATCAGCAACAGTATGGCGATTCCGCTCAAGACCAGCCAGAACGGAAAATGTTCAATTGGTTTGGGCGCTTCCTCGTTGGAGTAAACCCCCTCTTTTTCGGGGAGCGCGCCGATGTCGTAACCCGGCGTTTTGACTGGTTCGGGGGTCGGAGTTGATTGCGCCGCTTCAACGCTTTCTTCAATCATTACGCAGGCGCCATCAAGGCATTCGCCCGCGCTTCCTTCAACGCTCATGCAGTTATAGCTCGTAGCCCAGCAATACCCAGTGTAATTGTTGCTGCAATAGAATTCGGCGACCTTGGTTTCGCTGAGGCAGTAATCCGTTCTCTCCTTGTAGGGGTCGCGGCAGAGTGCTTTCACCAAATAATTTACTCCGTCGTCTTCGTCCACGCACGTTGCGGCAAAAGCAAGGGATGCAACCAATACGAGGACTAAAAAGATTCGCTTCATTTCCGCATTAATTACTTCCCTGCCTCTTTTAAATGATGGGGGCGGGAACCCGCAACACGCATTTCCCGCACTCGGGTTTCCGCGCGCGGCAAACGGCGCGGCCGTGCGAGATGAACAAGTAATTTATCTTGTGCCAGTCCCTTCGCGGGTAGGCGCGCATCAAGTCGTTTTCAATTCCACGCTGCGTATTCTTGTCCGATAAGCCGAGGCGGCGGCTCACCCGCCACACGTGGGTATCCACCGCGATTCCCTGCGTCAAGTTGTAGGCGTGTTCCAGGATTATGTTCGCCGTCTTCCTGCCAACGCCCGGCAGTTTCATGAGTTCGTCCATTGAATTCGGGACCACGCCGTTGAATTCGTTGACGAGCATTCGCGCCGCGGCCTTCAAATGCCTCGCCTTCGCCTTGTAGTAACCCGTTGAGCGAATGATTTTCTCGAGTTCGATTTGCCGCGCCTCCGCCAGTTTTTCGGGGGTCGGGAAACGCTTGAACAATTGCGGCGCAACCTTGTCCACCTGTGCATCCGTGCACTGAGCCGACAAAATGGTTGTCACGAGCACGCACAACGCGAGGTTTTCCACGTCGGTGGGCATGTTGGCGATCAACACATCTGCCTTGCTTACGCCGGTCTGCTCCAGGACTATGGGCGACGTGGGGTCGCCGTTTATCACGACGGCGTTGGTTTCGGCGTGAACTTCCAGGGCGAGCTCCTCGTTTTTTTCCACGGCAACGACTTCGTGGCCTTTTTTGAGCAGGCCTTCCAGCAGTTTTCTTCCGAAGGCGTCCAGTCCGCAAATGATTGAATACATTTTTCAGGGGAACCTCTTCCACCCTGAGGGGTGCAACAGCACGAGGAGCGGGATTATTTCAAGCCGCCCCGCGAGCATGCCGATCATGTAAGTGAATTTAACCGCGTCGGGCAATAAAGGTATTTCGCTTGCGGGTATCAGGCTGGGCCCGATGTTACCGAGGGCGCTCGCCATGCCTGAAAACGATTCGAATACGGGGTAGCCGGTTGCCGCCGCGGTGATCGCGCCTCCCACGAACAACAACGCAATCCACAGCGTGAAGAGCGCGGCCACGGCGTGAAGGGTTTCGTCTCCCACGATTTTGCTGCCGATTTTTACCTTGTTCAAGGACAGCTTGGGCAAGCTTACCTTCCTTATTTCGCGCCACGCAAGTTTTCCGAGCAACCCGAAGCGGATTACTTTTATGCCTCCGCCCGTGCTGCCCGCACACCCACCCACCACCATCAAGCCCACGAGGAGCATCTGGCTGAGTTTGGGCCAGGCAATGAAGTTCGCGGTAGTGTAACCCGTAGTGGTCATTATGGAAACCACTTGGAAAACGCTTTCCCTAACTGCTTGAAAGCCGGAAGCCCCGTTGAAGGCGAGATCGGCTCCTATCAAGGCGGATGCCGCGACTATCACGCCAACGTAGAGTTTGGTTTCGAAATTGATTTTCCGCTTGTTCTTCAGGAAATTATTCAAGACCACGAAGTTCAAGCCGCCGAGAAACATGAAGATCACCACGACCGCTTCAACGCCGACGTTGTTGAAAGCGGCGATGCTCGCCGCGTAAGTGGAGAAGCCGCCCGTGGACACGGTAGTAAATGAATGGGTCACGGCATCAAACAAGCCGACTCCGAGCAGGGACAACGCAATTATTTCAAGCACGGTGAGGCCGAGGTAAACCACCCACAACGCCTTTATCATCGTGGACGCGTTCTGGGTAACCTGCTGGGATTCTATTTTGCTGGTTTCGGCGAAAAAAATCTGGGGCAGCAACTTGTTTGCCGCGCCCGTCAAGAAGACGGAGAACGAAGCGATTATGCCGAGCCCCCCGACCCACTGAATGAAGGCGCGCCAGAACAACACGCTCTTCGGGATTCCTTGAATCCTTAACAACAGCGTCGTGCCTGTGGTAGTGAAGCCGGCTACGCTCTCAAACACGGCGTCCAAGTAGTTCATTCCCACGGAGGTGAATGGGAGGGCGCCCACCATGCAGGCGAGTATCCACCCAAGCGCAACGGCAACCATCGCCTCCTTGGTGGTCGCCTTTTCGGATTTGGCGGCGAAGCCGAGGGCGTATCCAATGAGGAGGGAGAGGATTGCCGCACTTATGAATGGCTGTATTGTCGTGGTTGGCTCGCCGTAAACGTAGCCGACGAGAACTGGTATGAGCAAAATGGGGGCCATGCTCTTGAGCACGGTGCTCACGAACCCGACCACGACTCCGATTCTCATAAAATTGTTTCAGCAAAAAACCATAAAACCCTTTACGCCCTCCATATTTGCATGCCGGAATTCAAGGCGGTGTTGTTTGACTTGGATAACACGCTCGTTGACTTTTACAAGTTGAAGGGCAAGTGCATCGGCGCCGCGGCAAACGCCATGGTTCGGGCCGGGCTAAAGAAAAAGCCCATGCAGGTAATCAAGGAGTTGTGGGACCTCTACTATGAAATCGGTTGGGAGCACCAGAACGTTTTCCAGGAATACTTTCAGAGGCATTACGGCGAGGTGGACTGGCGCATAGTGGCGAAAGGCGTTTACGCTTACCGCCGCGTGAAGTATGAGCACTCCCGCTCCTACCCGTCCACCAAGCACGTCCTCCGAAAACTCAGGAGGAAGGGAATCCGCATTGCCATTGTAACGGATGCGGACCGGGTGAACGCGTGGATGCGCCTCGTGGAAATCGGTTTGGCGGACGAATTCGAGTTCGTGGTGTCCGCGCCGTGCGACACCGGGAAAAAGAAGACGGATCCGGCTCCCTTTGAATTCGCCCTAAAAAAACTGGGTTTGCCCGCAAGCGAGGTCTTGTTCGTGGGCGACTCGGTGAGCAAGGACGTTGCCGGCGCGAAGGCGGCGGGCATGAAGGCCGCCGTGGCATTGTACGGCCGCACCGTGAAACCGGTAGCCGGAGCGGACTACGAGTTCGCCGAACTGAAAGAAGTTTTGGACGTGGTGCTTTGAAATGCAGCCAATCCGGGAATTGAATGAAAATTCGTCTGAAGAACTTCGGAAGGCCTTGAAGCGTTCAAACGGGAAAATAGCGCTGGTGGTGCACCCCAACTTCGATAAAAGCGCCGGGGGGTTTGCCGACTATAAGCGAAGGTTGAACGCTCTTCTCAAGAGTTTTGACGGGCCCGTGGTTTTCTGGTCGGATGAGGCGGGCGTGGATTTAAGGGAATTTGAGGGGGTTAAGGAACGCGCTTTTTTCATTCCCACCCTTGCGGAGACGCCGATTCCGGACGCCGATTGGATGAAAAGGTTTAAACCCGAAGATTTCGAGCCGTTGGCGGGCGCCTATGGCCGCTTACTTGCGCGGGGCGTTCGACCGCGCGAAGCGCGTTCCTTGATGGTGGGCTCGCTTGCCGCGGTTGCGGACGGTCTCCACGAGCTGGGCGCGCGAAGGGTCTGGCTGGGCGGCCAGTATTTGAACACCAAGCGCAGAAAGCGTTTGTTCAATAAAGAGGTTCTTACGCGGCACTCGTTATGCGTGGGATGGGTTCGGAACGCTTTTCAAGAGCATTCGCCGCGTTTTAAAGTGGTTAGCGCGATGCCCGGCGTTTCAACGGATAAGGGTTAAGTCACGGGGTTCGTGCGTTGCAGGCAATTTTTGGAGGAAAGAATTCTTTTTGGTTTCCGGTTCTTCTCTTCGGTTAAAAGTGGAGTTTCAGGGGGTTCACCGTATTCTATTAAATTGGTCGAACGCTTTTTTCAGTTCCCGCTCAATCACGTGTTCATGAGGGGGGTGGCAAAGCGTTCGTGGTGCTACGAATCGGTCGTTAGTACTGGTTAGCTGAACGCGTCGCCTTGCGGCTTCGCGCTTACACTTCCAGCCTATCAAACCCGTCTGCTAGCGGGTGACCGGAGTCAACTCGTTTTGGGTCCGGCTTCGTCCTTAGATGCCTTCAGGACTTATCCGAGTGGCGCGTGGCTACCCTGCTTCCCTGTGGAGAGCAGGCTTACTAGTGGCGCCGAAACCCCGTTCCTCTCGTACTTGGAGTTCCTTCCCCTCAGTTGACTAAGCACTCCCAGCAGATGCCACCGAACTGTCTCGCGACGTTCTGAACCCAACTAATGTAGGTCTTTAATGGATGAACAACCCAACCCTTGGCGGCTCCTGCACCGCCAGGATGACCTAAGCCGATAGCGATGTACCAAACCGCGGTGTCGATATGAACTCTCGACCGCGACAAGCCTGTTACCCCCGGGGTAGCTTGTCTGTCAGAAACAGCCCCCATTAATGGGGAGCATGTTTGTTCGTTAAGCCCCACTTTCGTGCCTGCGACCCATTTTTTTAAGGTCTCAGTCAGGCCGACATTTGTCTTTGACCCTCTACAGCGCATTTCTGACGCGCTTGAGTCGACCTTTGGGCGCCTTTGTTTTCTTATCGAAGGCGTACCGCCCCAGTCAAACCACCCGCCTGCAGATGTCCCCCCCTTTCGGGGGGTTAGAATCGTAGTTAGCGAATAGCAGTGTCACACTTTCGCCTATCGCCCTCGCCGGAACGGGGCGCGTAACGGCTCCTGCTTACGCTTTGATTCGCCGACCACGATTCAACAACAAGTTGTGGTTAAGCTCCACGGGGTCTTCGTTTCCCGCTGGGAGTCCTCGGCATGTTCACCGAGAAGTAAGTTCACCAGGTTCAAGATAGGGACAGTGGGAATCACGTTACGCGATTCATGCAAGCCGCCAATTAAGCGGCGAGGTATTACGCTACCTTAAGAGAGTCAGAGTTACTCCCGCTCTTTAGCAGTCCTTTGGCGGGTTGGAACCCGCTTTGAGATACTGCCAGTGAGCACGCGTCAGCCGCCGTACACAGCGTTTCCACTTTGCGACGACCTGTGTTTTAGATAAACAGTCGGAATCCCCTAGTCACTGCGACCTACAAAACCATCCTTGACGAATCTCAGACAATAATGTAGGCACCCCTTATACCAAAGGTACAGGGCTAATTTGCCGAATTCCCTTACCTTGATTCTCCTGCCACGCCTTAGCTTTTTCCGCCAGGGTCACCTGTACTGGTTCTCGGTACGGTCTATCTGAATACTTCCATCTTCCTTTTCATGGGCTCACGGAATCAACCCGATTCCCTGCTTAACCAACTGCTCCTCGTAATGAGACTTCGTTGGCCTGGTCAGGTTAAGCCGCCACATGACGGCCGGGCTTGTCCGCAAGCGTTAGAAGAGTGGCTAGCGTTGCCGCGTGCGCCAGATAGGTACACGATTGTTAACGCGTTTCCCTTTCCCCTTCACGATTACGTTTAGAGTTAGGACCGACTTACTCTTGGTCGACTAGCGTTGCCAAGAAAACCTAGCCCTTTCGGCGTCCAGGATTCTCGCCTGGAATTGATGCTACTAATACCAAGATCTTCGTTGCAAACCGGTCTACAAGACCTTACGGCCTTGCTTCGGCCCGGCCCGCACGCCCGTTTACTATTCGCAGCCGACGGCTGCGAATCCACAATGTCGGTGAACGGCTTTAGTCCCGAGAGTTTACGACGCCTCAAATCTTGACGGGTCCGCTGTTACGCGTTGTTTAAAGGATGGCAGCTTCTGTTCCTACCTCCCCGCTGTCTAAGAAATAAGACATCTTGCTGGTTAACACTTAGCCGTTTCTTTGGGACCTTAATTGCAGTTGGGGTCATTCCCCCCTCGGAGTACGCGCTTAACTCGCACCCCCAACTCCCGGCTTCTGCGCCGAGGCACGGTTCGGAGTTTGACAAGAAGGCGAGGAATCACTCCCCCATTCCTTCAAATCCGTAGCTCTACCCGTCCTCCAGCTCTGCCGAGGCTGAACTGCGGTTCACTTCAACGGGAACCCGCTATTACCGAGCTCGTATGGAATTTCACCCCTAAACACAGGTCACCTAAGAGGATAGACCATCACTAGTTGCGGGCCTCCACCAACCGGAAGGTCGGCTTCGCCCTGCCCGTGCTTAGCTCGCTTCGGATTCGGGTCTCAAAACAGTGACTAGCGGCCGATTAAGACCGCATCCCTGGCCACTCGAAGTGGTTGCGGATATTCGCTTTCGCTTCGCCCAATGCTCGCCACTGCCTTGAACTCCTTGGCTGCTGCTTCGAGAGCGATGACGCAACGCCGGTCATATCATTCCTTTCACGCCGCGTCTTGTTGTCGCCGTTAACAGTTTCAGGCACTTTTAACCCCGCTTTCGCGGTGCTTTTCAGTTTTCCTTTACAGTACTATGCGCTATCGGTCTGCAAGTATGTTTAGGGTTGCCAGTTAATGTCTGGCGCGTTCGTACTCCCAAACCGGGGAGCACTACTCTGGGTACCGGAACCACTCGCTCACTCTTCGCCTACCCGGCTATCACGGTCTATGACGCCCCTTTCCAGGGGACTTCGGCTAAGTTCACGAGAGTAAAATCCGGCCCGAACACCACATCTCTACTCCGGTCGCCCGAAGGATTCGGTTTGCCCTGAGCCGCTTTCGTTCGCACTACTCGCGGTATACCGGTTGGTATCTCTTCCTCCGCTTACTAAGATATTTCAATTCGGCGGGTGACGCCCCTCTCTCGAGGTAATTCGGGAATCCCGGGCTCAAAGGATGCATGCTCCTACCCCGGGCTTATCGCAGCTTGCCACGCCCTTCGTCGCTGTTGCAGCCCAACCATCCACTGTACGGCTTAATTGAAGTGTAGCACCAAATTAATGCTTCTACAGTGAACACCCTTTTTCATTGACTCCACCTAAAATTCTCCCGAAAAAAGAAGTCCCGGTTTTAACCAAGAATCCTTTCCTCTAGAGAAAAGCTTTTTTGGCTTTCGTCAAATTGCCTACAACGCACTTCATCCGTTCTTCAGTGCAAGCAGTTCGCGAATGTCACAAGGGTGTTGTGCGTTTGTTCGCGAACCTCTAAAACGCCGGCAAGTTGTT
>DALH01000032.1:10262-23846 GCA_002499405.1 Candidatus Micrarchaeota archaeon UBA95
TTTTTCTTTCCGCAAAGAAAGAAAAAGGTTCAGTGGACTCGGTGGGATTTTCAGCCCCGCCGCCGTTGCGGCGCGTGGGCTTTTGAACCCACGGCCTCCTGATTTTTTGTGCTAGAACGTTTCTTTCTAGTTGAGTTCTTTCTTTTTGAAAGAAAGAAGTCATTGCAAATCAGGCGCGCTACCAGGCTGCGCCACGAGCCCACAATTTTGAGTGATTGGAAAACCGTTTGAGTTTCATTCCTGCTGACTCCCATCAACCGTCCTTAAATTTTTTTTTTGGAGGTGATCTAACCGCAGGTTCCCCTACGGTTACCTTGTTACGACTTAACCCCTCTCACAGACCCCTAGTTCGAACCCGACCGGATGGTCGGGGCCTCGCTAGGAACCCGCTTGAATGGCTTGACGGGCGGTGTGTGCAAGGAGCGGGGACATATTCACCGCGCGATGATGACACGCGATTACTAGGGATTCCAACTTCATGGGGACGAGTTTCAGCCCCCAATCTGAACTGGGGCGGAGTTTAGGCGATTGCCTTCGCCTTTCGGCGTCGGAACGCATTGTCTCCGTCTTTGTATGCCACGTGTGGCCCTGGAAATTCAGGCCATACAGACCTAGCGTCGCCCCTTCCTTCCTCCAACTTAGCGCTGGCAGTCTCCACAGAGTGCTTTCCGGATTGCTCCGAAGATAGCAACAGTGGACAGGGATCTCGTTCGTTGCAAGACTTAACTTGACACCTCACGGCACGAACTGACGCTGGCCATGCAACACTTCTCGGCTTGTTAGCTAAGATCTTCAGTCTGAGCTTCATACTGCCGTCTTTCCAGGTGAGGTTCCCGGCGTTGAGTCCAATTGAACCGCAGCATCCACCCCTTGTGGTGCTCCCCCGCCAATTCCTTTAAGTTTAAGTCTTGCGACCGTACTCCCCAAGTAGCGCACTTAACGGCTTCCCTGCGGCACTGCAACAACACGAGGTAATTGCAACGCCTAGTGCGCATCATTTACTCCTAGGACTACTCGGGTATCTAATCCGATTTGCTCCCCTAGGCTTCGTACCTCACCGTCGGATGCATATTGGCAAAGCGCCTTCGCCACCGATGGTCCTTTAAGGATTACAGGATTTTACTCCTCCCCCTAAAGTACCCTTTGCCTCCTCTGCTCCCAAGCCTAGTAGTATTCCGTGCACGCCTGCCCGTTGAGCGGGCAGATTTCACACGGAACTGGCTAAGCCGGCTACGCACGTTTTAGACTCAGTATTCGTGGACACCACTCGGGCTACCTGTGTTACCGCGGCGGCTGGCACAGGATTTACCCACCCCTTATTCAGCCAGAAATTCATACTGACTAAAAGCTAACCTTTCGGTTAGCACTCAGATTACCCTCGTCACGCTTTCGCGCATTGCGAAGGTTTCGCGACTGCTGCACCCCGTAGGGCTCGGGCCCTTGTCTCAGTGCCCGTCTGGGGGCTACTACTCCCATAGCCCCTACTGATTAAAGCCTTGGTGGGCCATTACCCCACCAACAAGCTAATCAGAAGCAGTCCCATTCTTGGGCGCGATGCCTACAATTCAGCATTCATTTGGGTTGGACAACATTCCAGTTATTCCAACCTATCGGGCATTCCCGTCAGTTTCCCGACGATGTACCCGTCCCAAGAGTAGGTTGACTACTCGTTACTCAGCCGTTCGCTATGATACGAAGTCGTACCATGAAACTTGCATGTCTTAGTCGCAATCTGACAGCGGTGCCCTCCAGCAGGATCAACTGGAGTTAGCGTGCGCCGCGTTTGGACGCAACGCACGCTGGGTCGCAAGAACTAAGCACTTAAATTCTTTGAAAAAACTTGTCGTCGAACCCAAGACACAATCGCACATTGAATGTGCAGGATAGGTTGCTTGAGTGCCCATGAACGCTATAGCGAAAAAAGTGAACCTTTCAAAGCCGTTAAGATGGCTCGAGTTCGCCGAACTATAGCACGCAAAAAACGGACAGATTAATGTAAATCTGTACCTCTCTTATAAGTAAAGAAGCTAGTATATAAAGCTTTTTCAGGCGGCGCGGATGAACTCGAATAGGGAAACGCGCGCAGGAAAACGTTCGCTTTTCCAAAGCGCAGCAAGCTGGGTGCTACCCTAGCACACCGAGTAGTTTAAGACGCCTCTCAATCGTTTTCAGGCGCAACTGCAAGTCGCGATGCTTCTCGCGAAAATCGTTTACATCAATGCGTCCCATCAAGTACGCGTTCTTCAATTCCTTTTCCTCTTCGCGCAACTCGAACCGTTCATCAAGCACGTCGAGTATTTCGCCTTCATCGAAATCCTTCTCACGCAACAAGCTCTTTCGCGCGCTTGATTCGGATGGCTTGATTAAACGCCGATAAGCAAGGTAGACAAATATTACGAGCAATAGCGCGAGAAGCACGTTGAGAAGCATTGTGAAGAAACTTTGAGCCACGAAAAGGTTACTCGCCCGGAATTTAAAGGGTTACCGCTAGAGCCAAGTCGGCAACAACCGCGCCGCAATCATCGATGATATCGTCCGCGCGCACCCGCGCCAGGCTCTTCGAGCTCCCGCCGCCGCACAAAACCACGTCCCGTTCGACAATTAACGCATCGATAAAGATTCGTCCAGTCAAGCCTAGCGAGGGAACTCCGCCCGCGGGGTAGCCCGTCTTCTCCAAGACCTGTTCAGCTGAACAGAACGACAACCGTTCCCCAACCAACTGCTCGAGCTTTGCCTTATCCAACCGGGAATCGCCGCGGAGAATCGCGACGACAAGGCCGCCGCTGCGCGTTAGCAGGCAGAGATTTTTCACTAAATCTTTTTCAGTACAGTTGGCGGCTTTTGCGGCATCTGCCACAGAGTGCGTGCTCGCCTCGAAGTAGAGCGGCTGGAAGAATAGTTTCTTCGATTTACAGTAATCGGCAAACTTCTGCTCGTAAACGTCCAACTCAACCGTGCCTCGCAAGCCAGTATTTCTTCAAGTAATCGAGCGAGAGCGTTGAGAGTACAAAGGCGAGTGATGGAACGATGGCGTTGAGCCACGGGTCTGGTACGCGCGCAGCCCAAAGAAAAGAGCCAATGACAATATACGTCGCGATAACTATTAGTGCACGGCGAGTCTTGCTGGTTTCCCAAGCCTTATCCCCCTCGACTCGCTCGTTGCGTTCCTCTACGCGCGTAATACGTTGTTCCAAAGTAGCCATGATTTTGCTTAGCCGCCGCGCAATTATATATGCTACCGAACGCCAAAGAAACGTTATGACAGACTCGGAGAAAGTCAAGGAGTTCGTTCGGGCGGCGTTCCAGCGCAACCCGTCATACAGCTTCAACGACCCGAAGATAATGTTTAACCACAGTGTGCTCGTTGAAAAGTACGCGGCGAGGCTGGCGAAAGAAGTAGCGTGCGATGCAGAAGCTGTTTCAATCGCGGCGTTGCTGCACGATGTGGGCAAGACTTTCGACGCCGACGAGAAAACGCTTTACGAAAAACACGGAGAACTCGCGTGGACTGTTAGTGCTGAATTCGTCAACGGCCTAGAGTTACCCGAGAAAACGCGGGCTTTGATCGAGCGCTTGCTTTGCGGCGACTATTCAAGCGTTGAAGGCAGAATCGTCAAGGACGCGGACGTAATCGCGTTTTACGCGGACGAAGAACTGCAGGACGCGTTTTGCGAGTGGGCGTTAAAGCAAGGCCAGCCCGACGAATTAACGCGCAAGCTAGAAAAGTACGAAAAACTCGGTTACCCACAAAGCAAAGAACTAGCTAAACCACTTCAAGAAAAACTCAAGGCACGCTGAAAAAACGCCAACTATTTGGTTTAAATTCGTTTATCACATTGCCAATATTACAGGGGATTCAAACAATGAGCAATGCAAAATACTTGGTTATAGCGGCGTTATTCGCGTTCGTATTGGCCGGATGCGTCGGCAACGACGCGGGAGCTTCGGCAACGCCGGCAGCGTCAGTCGCGCCGTCAAACGAACCGCCTGAAGATGCCCCGCCCGCGCCGCCCGAAGACGTGCCGGCCAGCGAACTGGATTCGGGCGAAACCAACACTACTGCTTACACTATGACCGACGTCGAAGCGCACGCCGTTCCGGAGGATTGCTGGCTCGCGATTCACGAGAAAGTGTACAACGTGAGCGGCTTCGGAGCCAAGCACGGCGGGGGCGAAGCAATCTATCAGGGCTGCGGCAAGAATGCGACGGAATTGTTCGAAACCCGGCCAATGGGTTCGGGCACGCCGCACTCCGAGAAGGCAAGGAGCTTCCTACCCAACTTCTACATCGGCGAGCTAGCCCAATAATCAAGCAAGTCCCGCTACAACGGCGAGGTAGGTCGTCCATTGCAGCACGACGAGCTTTACTGAATCGAAGAAGCCATAGCCGCGCAGGCCGATGTGGCCCAAGGCGAACTCTCGCACCGCAGTCTTCTGGGGGTCGGACGACGCAACAATCCGGTCTATCGCGTCCGGCCAGATTATCAGGTCAACGTCGTACACAAGCGCGTCGCTCGACGGCGTTACCTGCATGAGCTTGCCGCCGTGGACCACGGCGTAACCCACGGGCGTCTCGTCCACCATCGCACGCAAAACCACGTCCGTGCCAACTATGGACGTGAGTTCGCCGGGCAAATCGATTGAATAAACGCCCGAATAACCTTTAACCAGCAGCCTTGCCTGCTCTGCTCCCATGGCGGAAGAGAACGATGCGAGCAGGACGAACGCGACGGACGCGGCAAACAAGTTTTTCATGATAAAACCAATAACGTCGCAATAGTTTTTATACCTGATTTAAAGGGCTCCGGAAAAGAGTAAACGCAGCGCGGCTAGCACGAAGTGGCGTCGGTTCCCAGCACGGGCTTGCGCGCCAGCTGGCTAGAAATATTGCGGTAACCGCTGGCGCTAGAATACTCGGCGCTCAAAACAAGGCCGGCATCAACGTCCTCCCACGATACGCCTTGCTCTTTAAAGTACTCTGCTAGATCCAAGTAATTATCCGGGAACCAGTAACTGTTTGCGTAAAGCAACGCAGAAAGAATCTGCTCGCGCGAAGCGTTCTGATACGCCATGAACTCGATTAGGCCCAGCGCAGCCATGCCGTGGTTACAATCGGGAAAATACGTCGGGTTGTTGCAGCACGGACGATAGACGCTTTTTGATACGTTCTCGACAAGGGCCTGCTGCATGCTGGAAAGGCGCAATATGTTTGCAGAACCCACGAGCTGTGCTACAGACTGGTTGCCGAACCGCCAGCCACCCGTGCTCGCGAAACGGTCGATGCTTACGGACTCGCTGTGCGAAAGCGGGCCATCAAAAAGAATCGAATTGTTGTTAACTAGGCCAAGCGCCCAGAAGAACTCTAGAACGAAGAGCTTGTTCTCTCGAGTAATCGAAACATTCTCGCCACTGCCACTAAGAAGGATATTAGCTTGTTCCATCGTCAAAGGTCTGCTGCTACGGTTCATCGAATCAACAAACTGGACGAAATTAAGCGCGCCACTGGTAATCAACGCAGGCCCAGTGCGGCCCCACGTTACGGGCAAAACCGCTCCCTCCGATGGGGCGACGCGCTCATACAACTCCGACCACACGTCCGATGCGGGCAACACAGAAGGCCGTACATAAACAATAGGCACCGGCGTGGATGTGTTTACCTCAACAACAGACCTAGCAGGCACAGGAGCCCGCGGCACCAACGAAAGCAACAGTAAAACTATTGCCAGTAACGCCAAGGCGATAGCGGCGCGCGGAGCATACTCCTCCACCGTACCTGCAAAACTAGGCTTTCGCATGAATACTGTTAAATAGACAAACTATAAAAGCATTACTATCCTAGTAACGCTTGTTGCCGCGAACCGGACGCGCTATGGTCCACGAACAGAGTGCCGCGCCAACCGCGATGCTTGCCCCTACTAGAACCACCATGACCAGCGTGTGATGCGCACTCAACCTGAACGCCAATGCGCCGCCAATCAACAGCACTAGAATTACAAAGACTATTGCCACGAGATGAAAAAAGTCCGAGCGCTTGCGCCGGTTCATGACGAAAACTTGCCCCGCGCAGAATTAAGGAACCGGCGCGTGCCCTGCCGCGATGCCGCGTAATCGTCGGCTCGTATTTCCACCAAGTCAATATCCTTTGAAAAGGACCGGCTGCTGAACGGCAAGAAGAACCGGTACACCGCAGAGAGCGCCTTGAAGCTCGGCCCGTTTGATGCAAGATGGTGAAGCTCGTGGAGCACCACGGCTTCTTGCTCGCGGCGGCTCAAAAGCTCAAGCACGCCCACCGAAACAACTATGACGCTACCGTCCTCTACGCAGTAAGCAACAGGCGCCTGCCGCTCGAGCAAAAACACTTTTGGCGCCAATGGAAGCCCCAGCAGCTTTGCCTCGCGAACGGCAAACCGTGACAAGGCGTGAGACTTGTGCAAGGAACGGCAACCGGCGCACTGAAGGCGCGGCATGAGTATGCGAATCAGGACCAGCGCCACCACGAGCGCCAGAGGCACGGCCAACAATAGGACCTGTGTCAGCACCACCGCGCACCCGAGCTGTGCAACCGAGCAGCCAAGGCTCAGCGCCAAAAGCGAGAAGGGGAACGCGGCGACGAAGAAATTGAGCTTCATCAGGAGAGTCTTGCGCGCAAGGTTCTTTTCCACTCCAACCGCAAAATAAAGCGCCGCGGCGAGCCACAGCGAAATAAGGAACGCGCCGAGCTTTACGGGATCCGCGGCAAAAGCCTCCAGCCCGGCGACCACGTGCCCCAGCATAATAATTTCAGACAAGCCCAGTCACTACCTTTTTTTCTTGAACCGCTCGTCAAAGTAGCTCACGGCGGACGGACCGAACGTCTTGATGAGCCGGTCAACGACGCGCCCGACTATCTTGCGCTCCGTTTCCTCGCGCGAGGCCACCGGCGAATAAGTATAATGCGTACCGCCGCGCCCGGTTGCCGCCACACGCTTGACAAGGCCCTTGTCGTGGAGCCGGTCAAGCATGACTGCGATGCTCGTCTGCGCCGAATCGTCCTTGAGCCGTGCGTGAATCTCGCGGACGCGCAACGGAGCCGGTGCCGCCCACAATACGTCAAGCACCCTGCGCTCTAGGGGACCGAGCACCGAATCCAACGGGTGCTTTCCGCCCTCGCGGAAACGCAGGCTAAGAACATCCAATTCAGCCATTATAGTAAGACTGTACGACCCGACATATAAAAGCATTACTTGAAATGTAAAGGTATAAATACTACATGCGTTACATGATTTGTAAGACTTACGGGTGATGTTATGGATAAGCACGATGGAAATCAAAATGAAGCGGGCACAGAGGGACACGGACACCACAAGGCGTCAAAAGGTTCAAACCTTGGTTCGCCGCGACTCTTTTATGTTCTGGTGGTGCTCGCCTTCGCGGTGCTCGCATTCAACCAGCTCCAAATCTCGTCTTTGCAGGCAGCGTCCGTCTCTTTGGCCGTGCCTTTGGCTGCCGCGCCGGCGGTTTCGCAACCAGTGGGTGGCGCTGCGACAGCACAGGCTTCAACCGGCCAGATAAACTTGGAGGCGATTGCTGAGCAAGTCATTCCGAAGGGGATTCCGGCGATTTACGGCGCCGAACTCGGCGTGTCGTTCGACGACCCGGTAAACGGCATGACGAAACTCGGCAGGCTCGATGACGGAAAAGGCATGAAGGACCCGGCGGCCAACGCCCGCTACGTCAAGATTGGAAACATGATTTCGTGCGAGTACTGCTGCGGCGCTGACGCTTTAGTGTTCAAGAACGGTGACGCCGCGTGCGGCTGCGCGCACAGCTACGCGATGCGCGGCTTGGCCAAGTACCTTCTCGAGAAGCACGGTGCCGAGTTCTCCGACGAACAAATCGTGGACGAGCTGAGCAAGTGGAAGACCTTGTTCTTCCCGAAACAAATACTGCAGAAAGCGGTCGAGTTCGAGAAGGCCGGAAAGCCGCTCTCGATAAATGACTTGGCAAGCAACAAGTACCGCGGATTCAAGGCGCCCGCCACGGGCAGCGCCGGAGCGCCAACGGGCTTGGGGGCATTGCCGGACATGGTTGGAGGGTGCTAGGAATGTACTGCAAACAATGCAGCAAGCCGGTCATGGCGTGCTGCGGCATCGAAAAAGATTACTGCAACGAGTGCACCGCAAAGCGGATGAAGCTCGATACGAGCAAGGTCAAGGTGGTTAAAAATGGATAAAGGAATACTGATGAACGTGGTTCTGGCAATGGTGCTCATTGTGGGCCTGCTGCAGGCAGTCGAACTAAACTCGCTTTCCACGCAGCGAGCCGCGCCAATAACAACGGCGTCGGCAAGCGTGCAAGCGCCCGCGCAGCAAGCGGCTGCAGCCCCGAACACGCAGGCTTCCGGCGACAGCACGCTCGAATCATTGAACAACCTGCCATCAATGGTCGGCGGCTGCTAAGGCAAACGCCATGGGCAGTTGCAGTCTTCAGCGATAGCTTTGGATGGGTGGTCTTTCCAGTGAATACAAACAAAATCATATTGGCGTTAGTGGCGTTAGCCGCGTTCTCCGGCCTTGCGAATGCGGCCGGGCCGCGCGTGGTAATCTACAACAACGAGGCGTGCGGCCACTGCCAGCCCTACATCGCGGGCCTGATGGACGGGCTCGAATCAATCGGAATAAACGATTTCGAGGTGCGGCGCCTGATAAACAACGCTTCGGTGCGCGCGGAGCTCTCGCAACTGCAGGCCTCGCGGGGCGTGCCGCTGGAAATGCAGGGCCACCTGGTGGTGGCAGTTGACGGCAAGTACTTGTTCGAAGGCCACGTGCCAACGCAGTTGGTAACGCAATTCCTTTCCCAGCGCGCCAAGGATTATCCCGACGGCATAGTGGTGACGCAGGACTCCATGAACGAAGCCCCGACTTACTTGATGATGGTGGACGGCCAAATCCGCGAGTTCGCAATCGGCCAGCCGATTGGCTCGGCCGACGGTGCCGCCAGCCCTTCCGGGGGTTACGGCAGCTACGCGCTCCCCGCGCTAATCGTACTGATTCCGTTGGCGCTCCTGTTCTTCGGCGGTGTGTTAAATGATTGACAAGCGCATCATTCTAGCGATCGTAATAGGCGCCGGCGCGCTGGCGGCTTCGGCTTCGAGCCTGCTCGGCACCGTGCTCGTTTCGGGTTTTCTCGACGGCATCCACCCTTGCGGCATAGGCGTGCTGTTGTTCTTCATCGCATTCCTTATCGCGGTGAGCCGCGACCGTAAGGGCATACTGTGGATGGGCGCGGCGTACATACTTGGAGTGTTTTTGGCGTACTTGCTCATCGGCTTGGGCATAATGCAGGCGCTGACGGTATTTCCCCCAATGTTCATGGCCAAGCTCGGAGCAGGGCTTCTGACGCTCATTGCGTTGGTCACGGTCTTCGACGCGCTCACCGGCCGCTCGACGCTGCGCATGCCGTCGTTCTCGACGCCGTGGGTGCAAAAAGCCATTGAAGAGTCTACGCTGCCCGCCGCGTTGGTTGCGGGCTTCCTCGTCGGCTTGTGCGCGTTCCCGTGCGCCGGCGGAATCTATGTGGCAATAATAGGCTTGGTGGCATCGCGCGTCGACTTCATCGCAAGCCTCGCCTACCTGATAGTGTACAACATCGCGTTCGTGCTGCCACTCGTAGCCATACTGCTGGCCGCGACCAACAAGGGAGTTATTGAAAGGCTCGCCTCGGCAGAGAAGTCGAACAGGCGGGCGTACAAGCTGGGCATGGCCGTGTTCATGCTCGCGCTTGCCGCCGCGATATGGTTCGGTGCAATAGGTGGCTGAAAGATGAAACTGCCTCACATCAATCCCACGCTCGCCGCATTGCTCGGATTCGCCGCGGTCTTGGCGTTCTACTTCGGGCTTTTGAGTCTGCTCAACTCGCCCGGCCACGCGTGGACGCAGTTCCGAGACGATTACTGGTGGATTCTCGCCTTTGCAATCGGCATGGCGACGCAGGCGTGGATTCTCGCGACGATTCACGCTTCGGCCGCAATCGCGGGAGCGTCTGCCGGCTCGTCGGGCGCGGCGATGGCGCTCTGTTGTGTGCACCACGTCGCCGACTTCGCTCCGCTCGCCGGAGCGGCTTTCGCGGCAGGGCTTGTGTACGAGTACCAGCCGGCGTTCATCGCCTTGGGCCTGCTCGCCAACGCAGTCGGCATCATGCGGTTGATGGACTCGGCGTCGAAATGCAGCCATACCGCCGTACCTTTCGCCAAGGCGCTGGACTGGTCGGCCGCGTGGAAGCTGACGCTGTTTGCCGGAGCAGGCCTGACTGTTGGAGTGGCCGCGGGCGTAATGTTTTCTTGAAAAGCTATAGTTTAGGGAGGTCTTGTAAAATGTCTGAAAAATATCTTGCTTACGCGGTGGTGGCGTTCGCCGTGGCGGTCGCGGCGTTCAGCGCGTACTCACTTCTGGCCGGGCCTAGAACCGGCCCGGCGGGCGCGCTCGAACTCTCCGCCGCCAACCAGCAGTACTATGACGCGTTGAACGCGGGTTCCGACGATGATTGCGGGGACTTGCGCGACACGGCCAACGTCCAGCACTTGGGCCACCACCCCGACCGTTACGCGGAGTGCCTCAAAAAGGTAGACCCCGCTTTCCTTAAGCAGGCCACAGGCAAGACTCTCGCGGAGTTCCTGCCCGGCGCGACAACAGCGTCGGCGGCCGCAGCGGGTGGCCCAGTGGTTTCCGTCAGCTACGTTGGCTTCTTCGAGAACGGCACGGTGTTCGACACCAACGTGCGCAGCGCGGCAGAAAAGAACAACCTATCCTTGACGCGCCC
Organism: Candidatus Micrarchaeota archaeon UBA95; assembly: GCA_002499405.1. Classification (GTDB taxonomy): domain Archaea; phylum Micrarchaeota; class Micrarchaeia; order Norongarragalinales; family Norongarragalinaceae; genus UBA95. The sequence goes on from DALH01000032.1 coordinate 21,059, forward strand.
GTTCGAGCCGCTCAACTTCACGCTCGGCGCCGGACAAATGATTCCGGGCTTCGAGGACGCGGTTGCCCTGATGGCGGTGGGCGCGGAAAAAACAATCCGCCTTGCGCCCGAAGAGGCTTACGGCGAGTGGTCACCCGAATTGTTGGTCAACGTCTCGCGCAAGAATCTCGAGGACGCCAACGTGACGGTCGAAACCGGCGCCTGGGTTTACACCTCGCAGGGCGGGGCGGGCAGGATAACTTATTTTGACGCGGCGAACGCCACGGTGGACTTCAACAGCCCGCTTGCCGGAAAGACGCTGTACTTCAACGTGACGCTGCTTGCCAAGAACTAGGATGGAGAAAGGGGTGAAGACAATATGGCTGAAAAGAAAAAGAAAGGCGGTTGCTGCAAGTAGCGCCGGGCGCTAGAACTTTGCCTTTAATGGAGTTAACCGTTTTGGCAGGATTGTGGAGGAATGATTGTAAGTTGCTTGACTGGCTTAGAAAATCGTTGAAGGAGAACCATTTGGCGCAAATGGCGTTGTGCTGCCTGCTTCCCGTTGTCGCAATCGCGGCAATGTCTGCTATCGGGCTCGGCGGCGCGCCTGCATACGCAATCGCCTTAGTGCTTTGCGTCGGATCCCACCTCGCACTCGCACGCTGGTCGTCAAAAGAGGGGAACGGAAAGACGTGTCATTAACTCTTCCCGGGTCCAAGGCGTTGCGACCGCTGGCGGAATACGCGTTCTGGCTCGCGGTGCTGGCGGTAACGTACACGCTCATGCAAGGCGCAATGCATCCAAACTAAGACCAGTCGGGCATATTCGCAACGCCCTTTCCCCGGTTGACGTCACACACGCGTTTAGTCCTTGGCGAAGTAGTTGTACGAGACCGCGATTAGATATCCCGTCACCGCGCCTATTACTGCCGCGGCTATTATGCCGACGACAACTGCCGTTGCCGAAAAAGCCATCGGCGCGAGCGACCAGTTCATGTGGAAAAGCGACTGAGTCGCCATCATTGAGTACCCGGGCGTACCAAAGACGAAGATTGCGCACAATAGCGATATTGTCGCCCCGACTACCGCGCCCGCGTACGTCGCCGCCTTCACTTTTACTATCTCAACCGTCTTTTTAGCCAAACCGCATCACCTTCAAACGAGTAAGGCGCTGGGGTTAAAAAGCGTTACTGAAAAGGTAAAGGTGCGACGTGTCAGTTGACGGCGTGCCGGATTATTTCGAGGTTGCACGACTTGTGGACGGAACACCAAGCCGCGCATTTTCTGGCCAAGGCCTTATCCGCATACTTGAGCCCGCATTCCTCGCAAGCATGCAGGCTACCCGAACGCACGTCCATAACCCGTTATGCCCCTTACGGATATTTAAGGCTGCCGAACGGGGAGCATTCAACCGCTAACCCGCTGAAAAGACCCCAAATAGTCGGGGATTATTAGCCTAGCGGTTCAATAATAATTACAGAAAAACAGCGATATATCTATATGCAGAGTTGGTAACCATGAAAGGAAAAGTAAAGATGTTCAACACGGAACGCGGCTTCGGCTTCGTGACCGGCGAAGACGGCACGGACGTTTACGTTCACAGCACGGCCATAGCGGACGGTGCGACCCTTGCAGTCGGCGACTCAGTCGAGTACGATGTCGAGGCAGGCGAACGCGGACCCCGCGCCAAGAACTTGAAGAAGCTCTAAGAATCGTTTTCCCATAAGCTTTCGGATAATCCGTTTACCAAAACGGATCCCCCATTTTTTCACCGCCCAGCCGCGGCCCTACGCACCTAACTATCCGAAGAACAGGAATGCAGGGGGAGTAACTCAAGGAAGTTGCTAGAGTCTGAACTTTTTAGCTAGCGGTACACCAACGACTTTGTAAGTAGGTCTAATATCATATTAAATTCCCAAGCCACGTCAGGGATTAGGTGAGCGCAATGGAAAATGAAACCGCCAATCAGGCTACTGCATCAAACACGATCCGGCTGCACCGGGTCTTAAGGGCGCCCCCTGAGCGGATATACCAGGCAATTTTGGACCCGGCTGCAAATTCCAAATGGCTTCCGCCGTACGGCTTCACCTGCACGGTTCATAAACTGGATGCCAAGGTGGGCGGCACATACAAGATGCCTTTTACGAACTTCTCCACCGGGAAAAGCCAATCCTTTGGGGGTAAGTATATCGAGCTTAAGCCGATGGAACGCATCGTCATAACCGATGTCTTCGATGACCCTAATCTCCCGGGGGAAATGAAGACCACCTACACGCTCAAAAAAGTCTCGGTAGGAACAGAGGTCAGCATCGTACAGGAGAACATTCCGGCAGTCATCCCGCCTGAAGCCTGCTATTTGGGCTGGCAGGAGTCTCTAATGCAGCTTGCAAAGCTTGTGGAACCCGAAATTCCGGACCAGTAATTTTAACAGACAACGCGGTGCGTTGGGGGGAAACCGGAAGAAAGAAGCAGTAACAACCCCAGTATTTGAACCCCTAGACCGAATCTAAGTGCAGGGGGAGGGATTTGAACCCTCGAACCCCTAAGGGATGGGGTCCTAAACCCCACGCATTTGGCCAAGCTCTGCCACCCCTGCATTACTATACTATATTCTGCTAGGAATTGTTTGAATAGGCTTTTGGTCGAGCCTTTTGATCGACCTTTCGCAAGCAAAGCCAGCCGGCTTTGCGCGCACCGTCGGTCAACGATCCAACGGTGTCAAGGAGCGCGAGCGACGCAGGCGCGCACGACGAGTCGTGTAACAAACTAACGGTTTGTGACACCCACAAAAGCAGCGGCTTTTGTTAGGG
>DALH01000039.1 GCA_002499405.1 Candidatus Micrarchaeota archaeon UBA95
GTTTCTCAGCCTACTGCGCTAAAAAAACCGGTTCCGGGTTCGAATTTGTACCAGGCCGCTTGGAAGTTATTTCATAAAGCAAGAGATGAGATTGGGAATCCAATATGGACATCCATCGAAGATCTCAATTTAGATAGAACGCCTCCGGGAATATTTTTACGGCTGGTTTTTAGTGAGGAGGGCGACTGAAGGATAAGAACCGATAAAAAAGATACAATAATCATTGATGGTGACAGCCCGTTTCTAACAAAGGAATTCAGGAAATTTTTAGAAAAAAAAAGCACAAAAAAGGAAGTTAACAAATACATTCAACAAAATGAAGTCTTTAACAGGGATTACAAATTGTATTTGAATCGTCATTCCGGGCAAGGCAGGCTACGGCCAAAGGAATGGAAAGCATTAAAAGACCATCTTCTCGAACATTACGAACCGGCTCGAATCGGGCCGGGCAACCTGATGTTCGTTTACGCCAGAAGGGAAACACCGCGAGAACGCCAGGAATAAAGGATTTATGTTCCTCCCCTGCGCAACGAATAAAAGGCGTTGACGGTTAACTCTTTCTCCGCAAAAATTTTGGTGAATTTATTGGTTGAAAGAACGCCGTTCCTGAACATTGAATTCGATTCCAGAATCTGGCTGCAGAACGGCGACGTCGCCTTGAAGGGGAAAAACGTCGCGTGGTGGACGCTAAACCTGAAACACAAGGCGTTCAAGCCCGGCAACCCGTATTACGGCGTATCCCACGGCGAGGTCTTCTGCTTTCAAAAACGGAGCGGACTGGAAAAAGTAATAAATTTGTCCGTGGACTCGGGCAACGGCCAATCCACGCACAGCTTCCGCTTCAACAACGGCTCCACGGAAACCCTGTTCAATTTGAACAAGAACTCCCTGACCCAGCAAAAAAAGGACGAGTTGAAGGCGCTGAAAATCGCGCGCGAACTCGTGCACCACCTCCCTGAAAAAGGCATGCGGGAAGAACTGGTTGCACAGGTGGGCGCGGCGGTAGCCGAACGCAGGGACTGCGTGGTCAAAACCATTTGGGACAAGGTTTAGCGTCCTTTCCGGTTCTCCGAGTTTTTGTAGAATTCAATTGCGCGGTTGAACTCGTCGCGCGAGAACTCGGGCCACAACTGTTGCGAGAAGAAGAGTTCCGAGTACTCGGCCTGCCACGGCAGGAAACCGCTCAACCTGTTCGTGGAGCCCGTGCGTATCACGAGGTCGGGGGCGTCCCGGTAATAAAGCCGTTTCTCAAATTCTTCGGGCGTCAAAATTGCTTCGCCGCGCTTGTAGTCCTCCGCCAGTTTTTTGGCGGCGTGAAACAATTCGTCGCGGCCGTTGTAAGCAACCGCGAAGTTGAGCTGCGGCCCCTGGTTGGACGACGACTGTTTTTCGGCCTGCAAAAATTTTTCGCTTAATTTCTCCGGCAACAAGTCAAGCCGCCCGAAAAAATTAAGGCGCGCGTCCCGAGAGCCCTCGGAAAGGAATTCGTCGATGCGGTCTTCCAGCAGCGAGAGGACCACGTCCAACTCGGTTTTGGAGCGCTTCGTGAAGTTGTCTAGGGACAACGCCCAGAAAGTCGCGGATTCCACGCCTTCTTCCCTGGCCCACTCAACCACGGACTTAACCTTGTCAAAGCCCTTGACGTAGGCCTCGCGGGAATTGAGCCCGCTCGACCTAGCGTAGCGGCGGTTCCCGTCGGGAATAACGGCGATGGATGACAGCGAGCGCATGCAAGACTTATTGTTGGAGACAACTTTTAAATCGTGCGGAATTAAAGCATTTGATGATTGTGGGGAACGGACGCAAAAAACTGTATTGCAAGCCCGCTAAAAGCCTCCCCGAAAAAATCAGGGGAATAATGTTTTCCGGGCCTTCCTTCACGCCCCTCCTTTTTTCCTTTGGCCGCGAAACGGGGAACGGGAACGCGATCCACTCGTTTTTCTGCCCGCCCTTTACCGCCGTGTTCGCGGATGCACGAAAAAAAGTGACGGAGGTAATGGACGTCGAGCCGTGGTGGCCGTGGGTGACGCCGTCAAAACCCTTCAAATACCTGCTGGAGGTCCCCCGCGGAAAAAACCCGTTCAGTAAAGGAGATGAGTTGTCGTGGGAATAGGGTGGCGAATCAAGGGCGAAGCGGATTACGAAGCACCCGAACTATCGTTGAGCGAGACCGAGGAACGGGTTTTCGACGAATTGTCGCAACGCCTTTCCGAAGGCGGAGACGCCGAAAAAACCCTTAAACGAATGTGTCAACAGGAAAACGTCTTGTTGGCCAGGGATTCCGCCCAACGAATACTGCTTGCCGCCAAAATGAATTGCGATGGATTCGGCGCATTTGACCCCTTCCTTGAAGACGACGACCTGGAAGAAATAACCGTGGACGGCCGCGGAACCGTGCGCGTCTACCACCGCAAAAAAGGGTGGCTGAAAACCAACGCCTTCATGGAAAAGGAATTTGCAATCAATGCCGTCAACAGGATGGCGCGCCCCCTTGGAAGGCGCATAACCAGCCAAAACCCGCGGCTGAACGCGGTCCTCCCCAACGGCTCGCGGCTGCACGCCTGCATTTCGCCCGTGGCGCGGTCCGGGTTCGAGGCTACCGTGAGGCGCTTCCGCGACAAGCCATTCTCCGTCAAGGAACTCGTGGACAACAAAACCATGACCGCTGAATGCGCCGCGTTCCTTTGGACCGTCCTGTTCGGCGACGCCTCCCTCCTCGTCTGCGGGACAACCGGATCAGGAAAAACCACCACGCTCAACGCCTTGTTTTCATTCATACCACGCAAGGAACGGGTGATAATCACGGAGGAAACCCCTGAAATAAACGTGCCCCACGAACACGCCGTGCGCATAGTCGCAAACGAGGAACTCGACATAACCCTTAAAGACCTCGTCAAGGACACGCTGCGAATGCGCCCCGACCGCGTGATAATCGGCGAGGTGCGCGACGCCAACGAGACAACGGCGCTCTTCGACTCCCTGCTCGCCGGACAGGCGCGCGGCACTTACGCCACCTTCCACGCCACCACCGCGCAGGACGCCCTCAAGCGCTTGACCGCCTTGGGCGCGCGAAAAGAGGACTTGGATGCCGTCAACCTCGTGCTCGTCCAAAAAAGGATTGCGGTGCTGGATGGAAAAAAACAGCGCGAGGTGCGGCGGGTAACCGAGTTGTGCGAGGTAAACAACGGAATAGCCGTGGATGTGTTCGAAAAACCGGGGAAAAGTGCTTGCCTGACGCAATTAACCGAGAACTACGGTAAGACGAGGAAGGAACTCGTCGCCCTCGTCAAACAGCGTGCCGATTGGCTGGAGAGAGCGCCGTCCAACCATGCCGAATTCTTTGAAGCCGTTCAAAAGGAGTCATATGATTGACTCGCTGGCCTTGAAAATCGGGCGCACATTCCCCTTGCCCCACGCATCCGCCATCGCGAAAAGC
>DALH01000023.1:0-11804 GCA_002499405.1 Candidatus Micrarchaeota archaeon UBA95
CTCAAGGTCGTTGTTACTGTCGGTTACTATTCGGGTTCCATGCTTATCGGGGTTTTCCTCAGTCATGGTTTTGTGCGCTTAGACGCACGACCCGACGTCGCAAATTAAAGACCGGCATGAAACCGCGTCTTTAACCGTAGGCAAGCCTTATCGCGTGTTAATGATTTTACGGGCGATATATTCGTTTAATTCTTTGGCGAATCTGCTTAGTTCAGCCGGGCCGGGCTTCTCTATGAACACCGGGTCTAGCTTGACTTGAGCTACTAATTCTTCCAAGTGTTTCATCAAGTTTTGGGTGGTCCGGTCGTATTCTTTTTTGTAGGCAGGGATTTTTAGTGCCGAAGCCAGCTTGGCTTTTACCGCTTCGGGCGGCGCGGCTTCGGTCAAGCCCCCCAAATGGCTGGATATCGCATGCAAATCCACGATGTCCCGCGAGCGCGTCAATTGCCGCTTGCGGGTGAGAATTGCACGGATTTTCTCGCAAGCGATTTCCTGAAGTGAATAGCATAATACCGTTGGAGGCGCGAAGTATTCTTCGGCCGTTTTTCCAAACAAAGCGTTCAGTTCAGCCTGTTGTTCGCTGGGAAGCGACGGCTTGAGTTTTATGAGTTTGGGTTCGAATGCAAGTTTTTCATTAAAGGCTACGGTAACCTTTAGCTTGACTGGCGGCCCACCTGTTTTCGGGGCTAGCAGGAAATAGTTCATTACGCGACCGCTTTGAGTGCCAGCGATGTCATTCACTTTGTCATCTCTATACCACTCAAGTCCGAGTTCGCGCATCACCGAGCCCAGTACCTTGCGCCTAAATTCATGTTCCGGGATTTTGCTTCCAGTCCAGGTTAGGTCAATGTCTTCGCTGAAGCGGTAGTACCCGTAATAGGCTTTGACCAGACACGTTCCGCCTTTGAATGCCAGAAACTTCGATTCGGGAAGGGAATATATTTCCTGCAGCAGGTACGTTATCCAAACGTCCTTTTCAACCAAGGCAACCGGCAGGTTGCCGTATGCGGCCGCCAAGGATTCGGAAAACCGCCGCACCGTGTTCGTGTCGTATTTCATGCCTGTTTAACCCCGAAAAACTTTTTTAGAAAAACGACATAAAGCCCGGGATATTTGCTAATCAACGGCTTGGCCTGTTTTAAGAGTTTTTCCTCGCCGCCCGCCTTTTCGGCCACTATCGTGAAAATCGTCTTCGCGTATTCCAAGGATTCCTTGTTTCTCGCGTTAAAGTACGCGTAGTCGAGAATGGTGCGACCCGGCTCGCTGAACCTAATCGCGCCGCGCTGCCGTACAAGCCTGTCAAACGGGACGTTGGTTAGCTGCTTGAATTCCACCCGCATTCCGGCAGAAACCGTCTTCGGGCGACTGATTCTTTTTTTTGACACGACCGTAATCGTGGTAAGCGTCTGTTGTTCCCACAAACCGGCCAATTGCAAGGCGGTTGCCAGCCCAAAATACCAGTTTTTCTTTAATTTTAGGTTGCAAGCGCGGGCCACTATACTCAACGGGTCTTCCTTAATCGTTCCCAAATCCCTTTCTTCGCGGTTTCGAAGGTAATAAACGCCTTTGAAAATAACCGGTTCAAGCGCATTGCTTCGGGTCAAGCCGACCAAAACGGAGTTAAAATCAACTTTGAGAAGTTTGCACATCTCTTTGATTTCCCTGGTTGAAACCACGCGGTCGGTGCGTTCAAGCAAGGCATTGTAAACCCTGCCAGCTTTGCTGCTTGAAAACATCACTAAAACCTCAATATATAGTGTTGTTTAAATTACCAATTAGTTAAACAAACCGCACTATATAATGCTTTCTTTTTCAGCACTCAAGGTTTTTCTTCACTGCCTTTTGGCTCAGAACTCATACGCTTTCATCACGCCAAAAGCATTGTTTTTATTCTTTTATTTCGTTTCCTTTGCGTGAGAAAGAGAATCCTATTCTTAGTGTTATTAGTTGCCTGCATAGCCGCCGCTCCCCAGGACTTTTTCAACCCCTCCAACACCACGGCGTGGGGCAACGAGCACCGCATAACTTCTTTCACGCTTTTTGCCGTGGACGGCGCGGCTGAAAAGAAAAAGATTGACTACTTTTTCACGCCGGATGCCTCGGGCACGCCTTACTCGGCGTGGCTGTGGGCGAACCGCTCTGGGGGCGGCTCCTTTGACTTGAACGTCTCCCTTGAAGGCGACGACGGTTCGGGTTTTCCCAACGGGGTCGCCTTGTGTTCCAACGGCACCACCGTGGCTGCGGCTGCCTTCGCGTGGTACAACATTTCCCTGCCGGGTTGCGTGGCTTTGACTGCCGGCCAGAAATACCACTTGGTAATCAATTATTCCAATGCTTTTCTCGGGTCTTACCCCAACCTTCGATACACGACGCCCGACTTGTCCGCTGGCTCCGGTTTCGCGTCCACGGATGGAGCCGTTTGGACCCCGGTCGCCAACTCCGAACCCATTTTCGTGTTGGAATTGGACACAGGGTATTACGGGCCGGGTTACACGGCTGTTCACGACAATTTCGTGAGGGGAAACAATTACGTGGGAGAATACTTTACCGCCGCAGAGGACGCGATTTTCTCAAGCTTGAATATTTCCGGTATATTGTATGGGATTGGCTTGTCCGACCACCTTTATTACAACGTTTCTTACGCCAATGACACTGCAATCCTGTCGGGCAAGCTCATAGACTCGGGCATAGGCGTCGTTTCCAATCGGGAGACCTGGCACTCCGCGAATTTTTCTCGGCCCTTCACGGCGCGTGCAGGCGAGTCATACCGCGTTTACATTTCCTCACCAGGAGCCGGACTCCCAGATTATTCGATTTATTCCCTGAACACCACGAATGCGGCTCCCCTGGATGCTGCGGGAAACTTCAACTCGACTTCCGCCAACCTTTCCTTGTACAACGGCGCGGCTTGGACTGAAAACGGTTCAGCTGACTTGTCCTTCCAGCTTGATTACGCGGAGTGTTACCCGGCGGGCGCGGGGGCATGGATCGTGGACAGCGTGGAATACTGCGAGGACCAGTCAATTACCTTGAGCGCGAACCTCTCGGTTTTGTCGGGCGGTTATCTCACGCTCAAGAACGCCACGCTTTACTTGAACAACCCGGTTGCAGTGCCGGCGAACGCCAGCCGCAACGCAACGATTTACTCGGGCGGCACGCTCGTGGTAAGGGACAACGACAACAATCCCGCAACCTGGAACGACGCCTCCCTCTTGACCGCCGCGTTGTCGGGAAACCCGGACACGCTCTCCTACTTCGTGTTCAACGTGGAGAGCGGGGCCTTCCTTGAATTCAAGAACAGCGAGCTCTCGCAGGCCGGATACGCCTTGTCGGAGACCGGACCCATTGTGGGCTTCGTCCCCTATCAGCCGGCGGGCTTGCGCATCGCGTCCAACTGGTCAAATGTCACGGACAACCGCATTCACGACTGCTTCACTGGAACCCTTCTCTATGAGGCGTCGCACTGCAACGTTTCAGGTAACACTTACTGGAACGTTGACGTTGACTCAAGTGCGGTAACGATTCGCGTCCTGAATTCCTCGGACCACAACGAGTTCTCCTACAACTCAATGAACCAGTCCAACTCCTACCAGTTTTACGTGGCCAACGCGTCCTACAACAATTTTTCGCGTAACACGGTCTGGGGGGCAGCAAGCGACGGTTTCCACTTCAAGTACCAGGCGAACAACAATTCGTTGTGGTACAACAACGTTTCCCACAACTCGGGCGCGGGAATTCAAGTTAGATACAACTCGGACAACGTTTCAATTTACTGGAGCAATGTCTCGTACAACAACGATTACGGGTTGCGTTACACGGATAAGGGCACCAGCCCCGGAGAAGTGGCCAACAACAATTTTTCTTACACCTCCGGCGGGGGCGGGGCAGGCGCCTTCGGGGTTTACTCTGACAAGTGGTTTTCGTTCGGCGTCAGCAACAACTGGTTCATCGGCCAGTCCACGGGCTTCAAGCTTGATTTGAGCGGGTTGGGTGCGTTTCCAACGGGCACCCTGAGGTTTTACAACAACGTTGCCTTCAACAACTCGTACGGCTTCGTCTTTCTCGACTTGCAAAACCTGAATTATTCTTACAACAACGCGTCCTACGACGAGGTTGGCGCGTATTTCTCTGAGATTTCCAATTCCGTGATTCAAAACAACACTTTCGGCGGCAACCTCGGCAACTCCAATTACGCGTCCGCCCTGGTCTTGATCGACGCCAACAACACGAACGTGTCTTATTCCTCGGTGACGACCAACCTCGGTTCGTATGCCTCAGTCGCTTTCTATCAGAACACGCGCGACTCCTACAACAACACTTTTGCTTACAACAACGTAACCCTCGGCGTTGGCGGCAGCGGCCTCGCCTTCTACGACTACCTTGTCAAGGCAAAAAGTTTTTACGGGTGCAACGTTTCCTACAACAACTTTTCGTATAACGCGTTTTACGGGCTGCTGCTTGACTCCTATTTCAAGGATTCGTGGGTGCAGGGAAACGTTTTCCAAATGAATTCGGAGGGCTTGCTCCTGAAGTCCTCCGCGCCTGGCGCGAACTCGGGCTCCGTCCTCCAAGCCAACAATTATTCGTCCAACACGTTTTACGCGAACACACTCAACGGCGTTAATTCCACGAATCACGGCGGCGACACGTTCTTTGACAACAATGCGTCTTACAACGGCCTCCACGGATTTTATTTGTTGGACGCGGCCGACCCCGTGCAGAATTTTTCCCACAACCGCGTCTCCCATAATTATTACGGCGCGCTCTTCAGCTTGGACGCCAACAACGTCTCGTTCAACAATTATTCTTATAACGACGACCACGGCGCCTACCTCAATTACGCGACCTCATTTGCCTGGAACAACACGTATCAAAACAATTCGCGGGGATTCATCTGCAACCATTCCATTCTTTACGCGGACAACGAGACCGCATTGAACAACTCAATGGAGGGGTTCTACCACGAGTCCTGCAACTCGTCTTTCACGAACTCCAACGCCTCCAACAACACGGGTTACGGCGCCCTCCTTTTGGATTCTTACACGAACCTGAATTCGTCCGGATTCGGTTCAACCAACTTCAACAAGTCCCTCATCGCCTGGACTGCGCGCGTGAGGACCGTTGACCAGTTAGGCATTCCCCTGGCGGGCTCGGCCGTGACTGTGTGGGTGGACTCGGTCACCGCGACGAGGGCGTCTTACAACTACTCCAATTACTCGCAGATAATTGCTTCGTATTCCACCGACAACCAGGGTTACACGAATTACTTTTACGTTTACGACAACGTTTCCGCGAACGACGGCTCGGATTACTTGTTCCAGCCCGACTACTATTACGCGAGCAACCCGCAAACCCTTGCAGCGGTTTCGGCCACCGTAGGCGTGTCGCGGCCCCTCACCCTGGTTCTCCTCACGCTTTACAAGGACTGGGGCGGCGGCGGAGAGCCCTCCCCGCCCTCGGAGCAAGAAGAGCAAGCAGAGGAAAAACCGGAAGAAATCGAGGGTTCAGGTGGGCCCCAGCCAACGCCGTCGCCCACTCCTTCGCCCCAGCCCTCGCCCGAAATGCTGCCCGTAAACGGCGCAATGATTTCGGGGGACGCCGTGTTTTGCACGCAGTCCCAGGACGGCCAGATAATTGAAATCACGCGCACCGTGCTGGTTTTGCGGGAGGACAACGGCGCCGTGCGCACCGAAGTATTCCTGCTCGTGAAAAACCTGGGCACAAAAAGCGTGACCGACTTCATGCTTTACGAAGACCTGCCAGATGGCTCGCAATTATCCGACTTTTCCTTTGCCTTGAAGCCCGACTTCAGCAACGAGTCAGTGGTGGGATGGCTGTTGAGGGTGCTGGCTCCCGGACAGGAAGTGGTAATATATTACTTCGCGGAAAAAGAGTTTGCGCCCGACGCCTTCAAGGCGCCACCCCAGACAATTTTAGCGCAGTTAAACCCCCTGGTTTACCTGCTCGTCGCGGAAATGTTTTTCGGGGCCGCATACATCACCTACAAGCGGCTTAAGAAGCCGCCGCTCAAAAAAACCGGGAAGCCGGGTTATAGCAGTCAGCAAACGTAGTAGCCGCGGGCGGCCATTTGCACGCAGTAATCGCTTGGGCCGCCGTAGTAGGACTGCCTCGGATAATAATTATAGGAATACGACGGCGCGTAATAAGACCCGGAACTCGCGTAAGAGTAACTTGAGCGCGCACCCGCGTAAGCATAGGAATACGAGTAAGTGTTCTGCGGGTAGTAATAACCGCGGTAATAATACGGCGAGTAATATACGGGGTAAGCAGGGCCGTAATAAGTGTAGTCGGGCGGGTTGGAACCGAACTGAATCGGCCCGATTGCCACCCACCACGGGTCAACCTCGTTGTAGGCGTTCGCGAACGGCGCAATTAAGCCCACCGCAAGCAATGCAATCAGGAGTTTTTTCACCATTCCCACCGAGTAAAAATAGGGGTTCTTTTGATTTAAAAGCGTTGTCCTTAGGTTGGGTTTTGCTCCTAAAAGCGGGAGCGTGGATTTAAAGGTGTGCGGTTTTATCGCCGTATAATTGCATAACAGCCTTATTCCAGCGCAATGCGAACAGGATGTGGGATGCCGCAGGCGAATAGTGGGTAAGCAAATATTGAATTTCTTTTTTGGTATGTTCTTCAGATTTGTGCACCGCCTCTGCGGCGGTGTGCCCTTTCAGTAATGCTTCAGGTATGGCGTTGGATGCGTTAAGACAGGGTGCAGCATAATCATCACGAAGTGGGGTTGCAGTTTGGGTGTTGTTAAGGAAAAAAAGGAAATCATGAACGTAGCCGATGAACGTCTTAGGAGCTTTAATTATTCCGACAGTTTTAGCACCAAGTCCTGCGGCTGCGCGGCACGCACGCGCATACACGATGGTGCCATCCAGAAGCTGGTGATTATCGCCCAGAGAAACGAGCACTTCATTCTTTTGCCCGACAACCATCCCATCGTCTCCGTGACCGTTGAGAATAAGGCAAACCGGTTTTTGCTTCTTTATTACGCTTTCAAACTCTTTCTTAGTCGCGCGTTCGTTCTTTAAATCAATAGGATTTAAACCGTGCTCTCTCGCCATATCGGGGAATTGTTCGCTATAAGCGTACAAATAAGCGGTCGCATCGTCATACGCCGGTCGAGTGATAAGGATATTTTTATTGAACACCCTCGGCGACCTCCTTGAATGCGCGAAGGTTTTCCATGTATACCTGAACTATAAGCTGCCCCGTGCTGTCTCCTTTTTTTACATGTTCAATGAGTTGCCACTTATCGAAGGCACCCGCGCCGCCCACCGATAAACTCATGTTGCTAGGCATCGTCTGCAGTCTCGCCAGCACAATGGCTTTTTCGTCTGAGGTTACCATAAAATCGCACTCCTTTTCAAATAATTTTAAGTTTTACCAGTTTTGCGCCAATCCTGCGCCCAAGCCCGGTATTTTCGCTTAATTCCCGATAAGTCATGTTCCAGCTAATCGGGTTGCCATCAATGACTGCAACTGGCAATTTTCGCTCCTCTAGTGGCAGACCAAAGTATACCTTTAAAAACGCCTCCAAGTACTGATTCCCTTTGGATGCTTCGCCGCCCATTACAATAGGTTCAGACGTTTTGTCTATAAATAACGTATTACTTGAAAGGACTTTTACTCCCGAAAAGGTTTTTGGAGCGGGTTTAGTTCGGCGTTGCCGAAAATCATTTCGTGACCTTGAAGGATTCAATTTCCTCTAACAAGCCCCTGGCGCGCCCTTTCTCAAAGTGCTTGCGCACGGGTTCAATCAACTCGTTCACGCCCGCCGCAACCCCCTTCTTGAGGTCCGCGGGGTGCAGTTCCTTTGACAAAAACGCTTTTTCAAGTGCGCCGTAGGATTTGAATTCAAGGTCGCCTCCGAACTTGGCGGGGCGTTCTATTTTGAGAGGGGATTCAAACTTCTCAAATACCACGTATTTCGCGTATTCCAGCACGGGGTTGTTCTCCGCAACGCCTTCAGGGCAGTACGCCTTCCCCAGTTTCCTCTCCACTTCCTCCTCCGAATCAGTCATGAAAATCGCGGAGTCGGGGTCGGATTTGGACATCTTGAATTGGATGGAGCGTTCGATTCCGCCGGCGTCCGCGTCCTTTGGATGCGCGAGGCCCGCGAGCATGTGGTGGTGCACGGCAATCGGCTTCTTGTAGCCGAGTTTGGGTGCGACCTCGCGCGCGAGGACGTTCACCTTGCGCTGGTCCATGCCGAGTTGCGCGATGTCCACGCCCAGCTGGAAGATGTCAGACGCCTGCATGCACGGGTAAAAGATTTGCGCCGCGCTCAACACGTCCTTCTCGCTGCGGCCCATGATTTGGGCGCAGCGCGTAACTCGCGCCACCGTGTTCAGGCGTGCGATGCGGATGGTGCGCAGCCAGTATTCCTGGCCCATGTTCTCGGAGGCCCACAAGAATTCCACGTTCTTCAAGTCCATTCCGGCGGCCTTCCACGTTTCCACGAAGTATTCGCCCGTTGTGTGAATCTTGTCCAAATCGCCGTCCAGCTTGTTGTTCATCAACGCGAACCAGTCCGCCACCCAGAACTTGAACTTGATTCCGGCTTTAGTCAGCTTGTTGACGTTGATTGAGCGGAGGAGGCCTTGCGCTATGTGGATGCGGCCCGACGGCTCGAACCCGTCGTAGGCAACGGGGTGCTTTTTTTCTTCGAGCAGGGCGCGCAACTCATTGGGCTCTATTATTTCCTCGCCCACTTCGCTGACTAGTTGAAAGCGTTCTTCCAGGTTCATGGTCATAAGTCTCTCGCCATCAATAAAACCGTTTTCCCGTTAATCAAGCGGTCCAAGCACCCCAAGTTTTCAAACCCTTTATCCTCGTAGAGGCGGCGCGCGGACCCGTTGTCTTCGGCTACCAGGATGTGGATGCGGCGCGCTTTTTCGCGCGCCTTGCCAAGGGCGTGGTCCAACAGTTTTTTTCCGATTCCCTTGCCGCGCTCTTCCTGGAGCACGCCGAGCCCGAGTATTTTCGCGGATTCCCCCGAGTACTCCAGGTCAACGAACCCCACGCAATGCCCTTCCCTCAAAGCCACGTAATACTCGTTGTCGGCGTTGGCGAGACGGCTCCTCACGGTTTTTGCGGTGAAACCAGTGTAAGGAAAGAAGTGGCGCGTCATCGCCGTCAGGGAGCACGCGTGCTTTTCCCCGCCCGGAACTATTTCAAGCCGCGGCAACGCCTTTCACCCAGTCCTCTTCAAAAGCAGTTGAAAAGTCGGTTGCGATTCTCGCGTCCGATATTATCACGGCCGCCTCGCGGTTCGAAGTCATTCCGCGGCTGGACCAATTCGTGCTCCCCACCAGCACAGTTTCGCCGTCCACCACGCAGTACTTGGAGTGCGTGTTCGTGTACTCCAGCGAACCCCATTTAACCAGTATTCCCTTGCCCGAAAGAAATGAGGCGGTCTCGTAATTGCTTTCAACGCGGGACTCCATTATGAGGCGCACGCTCACCCCGCGTGCAACCGCGTCCACGAGGGCGGCCTTCAATTCGGGGTTGGAGAACTGGTATAACTCGGCGTCAATGCTTTCCTGCGCCGAGTAAAGCAACGCGGTTATTTCCGCGTCGGCGTTCGGCGAGAAGACTGCTTTCGCGCTACCGTTCAAGCAGTTGCACGACGGCGCGAACAACAGCGCGATGACGCCGACGACTACCGCGCCGAAAACGAACCCGTGCAACGCCCGCATCCCTTTTCTCACCAATTCGTCATGTTGCGGTAAATATTGAAGCGTTCCTCAATCCTCTTCTCGTCAAGCCGCTTCAACGGGTCAAGCCCGTAATCCTCGCACACGAACGACCCCATCACGCTTGCGTAGGCAACGGCGCGCTTCAAGGCGGTCTCGTTGATTTTGCGTTCACGGCTCAACTGCCCGATGAGGCCGCCCGCAAACGAGTCGCCGGCGCCCGTGGGGTCCACCAAGTCCTCCAGCGGGAACGCGGGGAACGCGTAAATGTTTTCCTCGTGGAACACGAGGCAGCCGTGCTCCCCCTTCTTTATGATTACGATGCGGGGCCCGTATTCCCGGATTTTTCTACCCGCCTTCAACAAGTGCGGGGTGTCGCACAGCATGCGCGCCTCCTCGTCGTTCAAGACGAACCCGTCCACCTCGCCGAGCACCTTCAACAAGTCCTTCCTGTTCTCCTTTATGTAGAGTCCTATGGTGTCCATGAAAGCGATTTTTCGTTCGGGAAACTCCTTCAACGTTGCTAACTGGGTTTTGGGGTCGGTTGTTCCAAGGTAAACGTATTCCGCGTACTTGTAGTGGTCCGGCACCACCGGCTTGAAGCCAGAGTAAACGCCTAACTCGGTCTTGTTGGCCGTGCGCGCGTACAAGTCAAACGAGTAAGACGAGTCAAAGTGAAATGTCTTGCCTTTCTTGCGCTGCACCCCGCTCAAGTCAATGCCCTTGTCCTCCAGTTCCCTCCAATGCTTTTCCGGGAAGTCGCTTCCCACCACGGCGATGACTCCCACCTTGTTGAAGAACGAGGCGCAAAAAGAGAAATAGGACGCGCTCCCGCCAAGGATTCTTTCAACGGTCTTGAAGGGGGTGCGCGTCGTGTCCAACGCTATGCTCCCCGTACAAACTATCATATCCATTCACACGGATTCAATGCTCGGCCTGGCCGCTTTCAATTCCTCCAACGCTTCCAACCGCTTGTAGGTCAAGGGGTGCGTTGAAAACCATTCGCTTAATTGCGCCCACGAATTCGTTTTCTCCCACTCCAACGCGTAATCCAGTTCGCTAAACCCAATTGAAGTCCCTTGCCTCCGCTCGGTGCTTCGGCGCCCAGCGAACCTTCTTGGTTCGCGGGCCTCGCAAAACGAAGTTTTGCAAGGTCGGGCTTCAATTCCGTTTACGGTCATTTTTGTTGCCTTGTTGCCGAGTTGCGCTGACTCCGAGGGACTCGCAATGTAGAAGGACGCTTTTGCCTTGTAAGGCGCCGGGTTCACGCCGCGAAAACCATAAGCGATTTTCTTCAACGCGCTCTGCAGGAGCGCCGGCTTCTTCGTGGCCGCCGCGCTGAACGCGTCAGCGTAATACTCGCGCGTGCGGCTCAACTGCATCACGAGCAGGCGCGACAAGAATTGGGCGAACAACGCGCCGATTATGACTCCAAGCGTGCCGCCCCCCGTCTTGTTGTTGCGCGGGAAAAACAACAACACCAGGTAGTAAACCAGCAACGGAACCGTTGACGCCAGCGTGATTACGACGACGTCCCAGTGCTTCACGTGGCCCACCTCGTGCGCGAGCACGGCGCGCACCTCCTCCTTGTTTAGCGCGTGCAAGAGGCCGGAGTGAATTGCTATGTTTGAATTGTTTTTCGTGCGGCCAAAAGCAAAGGCGTTGGGCGACCCGTCCAAGACGAGCCAGAGCGCGGGCTTCTTGATGCCTGCGGCGCGCGAGAGTTCTGCAACGTCTTCGTGAATCCACGCGTACTCTTTTTCGTCTAGGGGCTTCATTCTCGTAGTCCACTTGATTATGGCGGGTCCCGCCCACCACTGGAGGGCGGTGAACAAGGCCACGAAAACCATTATGCCTGCGAGTGCGAGCGACGTTTCAATTGCGGGGCCCCACCACCAGATTACGAGGCCGAACACTGCGGCTAGGAAGCCGAACAAAAGCGTCATCGTCAAAAGCATTGCCAACCTGAGTTTGAGTAAGCCCATGAAACACCACCTGCTTAACCTGAAGGCGTAAAGGAATAAAAATGATTGACTCCGAGGATTTTTGCTTGAACGGCTTTGTTTCCCAACGGGTTCCTCA
>DALH01000023.1:11941-14020 GCA_002499405.1 Candidatus Micrarchaeota archaeon UBA95
AACCGCGCTTTTGTTTTTACTTTGAAACCAAAGTATTTAAAGGTTGTCTTCCTTGATTCTTCCAGTGATTCCATTTGGAGGAGTGGAAAAATGACTGATTTTTTAGAGGTAGTTGAAGGTTCGCATACCCTAAACCCTAAAATTTTTTCGTTGGCTCGCCTGGAACTGCTCGGCGTGCTGGTGGCTCTGGGCGGGGACGGGGCAACCTTCACGGATTTCAAGGTATTGGATTTGAGTGACGGAGCATTACACTCTAACTTGAAGGCATTAAAGGAAATGGGGTACGTCAATGAAGACAAGGTTGAATTGAATAAAAAAGAGTTAACGCGTTACAAAGTAACGCGTTCCGGCGCAGAAGAATTTTTTAGGGCTAAAGAGTGGTTGAAGAAGTTCGTTGAGGTGTTTTAATTAAATGAAGAACAAGGTCAGAGCGTGTTTCAAGGCGTTGGGATTCAGGTATGACAACTCTGATTTTGAAGACCGCTTGACGGCTCAAAAAATAATTTATTTGTTGAAGCTAAAAGGGGTAACCCGCCTGGATTTCCCGTTCAGATTATATTTGAACGGCCCTTATTCCAGGGAACTGGCCAGTGAGTTGCGCCAACCAACAGAACAAGAAGAATTAAACTCCACAGACGAAAAAAAAATCGAGGATTTCAAAGAAGTTTTCCGCGAGTTGGACGCAAAGGTTTTGGAGGCGGCGGCCACCTACGCGCTGTATGCCTTCCAACGCAAGTTTGATGCGGTTAGCGCGACAAAAAATACGAGAATATTCAAGAAATCCATTCCAAACACAAAACTGGAGTCGGGGATAAGCAAAGCAAAAGAATTGTTGTACAAACCTACGCCGAAGGACCTAGAAGAAATGAAGAAAGAATTCTCGGCTTGGGAGGTGGCAGCAAGAGAGGACTTCACTAAGTGGGAGGCGCTCAACAATTGAAGGCGCGGAAATGGCAGGTTTGGATGGTTGACATGCCTGCCGGCAAGGGCCACGAACAAGAAGGGGAACGGCCGGCAATAGTTGCGGGCGGAAAAAACGGCTTGATCACGGCAATACCGCTTACCAGCGAGATTAAGAGAGCCGGTTTTTCACACACGCTCCTAATTGAGCCCACCAAAGAAAACGGTTTACTCGCCGAAAGCGTTGCGCTGGTGTTCCAGTTAACGAGTTTGGATGAAAACCGGTTCAAGAACCAAATCGGGTACGTAACCGGGGAACACAGGGAAACAGTGGACGACTTGTTGAAGGATTTGTTGAAATTAAATTAAACCAACAAAACAGTTCCATCCCCCCCGCTTACTTCAAGCGGAAAAGCCGTTTGAAGAACGAAGTGAAACCCGAAAAAATCGACGGCCTTGCCGTGGTGCTTGAAGGGCCGCAAAGCAGCGATGAAGACAAGGCAACCAATTTCTTGCTCGCCCGCGATTTTGGGGCGTAATACACTGCCGGCGTGCGCAGGGAAATGCTTTCGGGAATGGCTTCGTCTTCTGGAATCCTTGCCAGCACGGGCGCGTCAGTCATGGACGCTATTTCGGCGGTGTCAAGTTCGTAGCGCGCCCCGGTTGAGCGGTTCACGACAACTCCGAGGACTCGCTTGTTCCTCTTCCTGCAAAACGAGGTCATCTTTGTTGCGGCGCTCACCGCGGGAATGTCGGGCGTGGTTACCACGATTAACTCGTTGCACGCCTCAATTATGTTGAACGTGTTGTCGGTGATGCCCGGCGGCGAGTCCACTATAGTGAATTCGTACGCCTTTCCCGCGTTGTTCAACACCGGGCCCAGGTTCTTCAAGGAAGCCCCCCGCGTGTAACCTATGGTTGCGGGGAGCACGCGCATTCCCGTCTGGGGTTGGATTACCACCGCGTCCCCGAACTTGTTGCCGTGCTGTAACACGTCTTGCAACCCGAGCTGGGTGTAAGACAAGCCGAGGTGGAGGCCGAGGCAGGGGTTGCCCAGGTCCGCGTCAATCAAAATGTTCTTCTTGTTTTGCATTGTTAACGCCGCGCCGAGGTTGACCGTTAGCATGCTTTTGCCGACCCCGCCCTTGCCTGAGAGTATGCCTATCTTCCTCGTGCCCG
>DALH01000052.1 GCA_002499405.1 Candidatus Micrarchaeota archaeon UBA95
ATTTAAACTTAACGATTGGCTTCCAATGGGTTTCAGCACGAAGCGCTTTCCACGCACCCGTTCTGGTTGTTCGACCAGTTGATGCCGCCGCTATCGTTGCGGATGCATTCCTCTACTGCGTCAATGACGTCTTGGGAGGGCAGGCCGCACGCCGGGTTTTGTGCGCTCCGAATTTGTTCTTCGGCGATGTCCGCGACTTTCTTGCACTTGTAGCCGGTGACGCAACTGTTTTTGTCGTAGTCCTCGCGTAGTTTGCTGTCCTTGGCCTCGCATTGCTCGCGTTCGTCGCCCGAGGGTTGCTTGACGTAGCCGCAGCGTACGAAGTCAATGCATTCCAGCAAGGCGGATTCGCCGGACGCTTTTCGTGTTGGGGCGGCAACGAGTTTCCAGGTGGGGAAGGTTCCCGCGTTCTCGGGCCAGTCGTCGCCGGGCTCGATGTAAACCGTGATTGAGTAAGGCGCTTCCTCGGTGGGCTGAGTTGCGCAGGCAATTACCGCGCCGGGAGAGTCCTGCGAGTAGAGCGCGAATTCGGTGCACGGAATCACGCCGTGGCCGTTGCCTTCGTTGACCACGGAGACGTTGGCTTTGTTGTTGAAGAACACGACGTCCTTGATTGGCAGGGGCTTGGTGGACTCCCAGATTTCGCTGGTTGTCAGGTCTTTGCCTGCGGCGGCGAATAATTCCTGGAAGAAGTTGAGGATTATGGGGGCCTGGATGACGTCGTCGGCTTCAAACACTATCTGGCTTTTTTGGGTGAAGTCCGTGGACGCCAGCTCGCCGTCCTCGTAGTAATACGTTGTCTTGGCCCAGACCGTGCCGTCCCCCATCTGGGAGCCGGTTACGGAGTAGATGCCGTTGAACGCCTTCTTGCCGGAGCACGCGGCTTCTTCTTCAAGCCAGTAAGTTATGCCGGCCTTGTCCTGGTCGTTTGAACCAAAGAAGTTGCTGACCTCGTACTCGAATTCAAGGGGCGTGAGGGCAACTGGAGAAGGACTCGGCAAAGGCGTTGGGGAAGGCGAAGCAATTGGGGAGGGCGATGGCGTTGTTGCGGGCTCGGTTTCCATGCACCCCGCCAGAATCAATCCGAAAACAATGAAGACCGCCAAGTATTTCATCCGCAATCCCCTCGCAAGGGTAACTGCTCGCAGCTTAAAAAGCGTTTTTTTCGCGGCGCACTTGCCCCGCAGCTCACCGCAAGCGATTTATGTTGTTTTCAACCTCCTTTCTGTATGCGCGAAGCAGAACCCATTTCTAGGAAGTTTGTGCGGCGGGTAATGTTCAAGTTGTCGGAGCACGCTGAAGACGAACGGCTTACCAACCTGTGGAAGAATGTGCGAAAGGAAATGGGTTTGTCAGAGGCTCTTTCCAAGACGCATTACACTGCGCGTTATCTGCCGTCTTATGCGCCCGAGTTAGTGGCTTTAAGGCGTTTTTTGGATGCCAGAAATCAAAAGAGTAGCTTGAAGGGCAAGCGTATTTTGCATGTGGGTGCTGGTTACGGAGAGTTTGCGTATGCTTTGCGCAAGTTTTTCAAGGCGGACGCACTCGGCGTTGATTACAGCGATAAAAATGTTGATACGGGTAAACGATTTTTGGGGCCGGATCACGTCAGGTGCGGCAATGTGACCCACTTGATGGAGCCCGACGAGTCGCGGGATGCCGTCGTGAGCGACAACTTTGTGGGTGTTGATTATCTCAAGCCGGAGGAAGAGGAGCGCGTTATTACGGAGGCGCGCCGCGTGTTGAAGCCGGGCGGCATCTTCGTGGTTTCCAGCCCGATTGAGGTGGAGTATCACCCCGCTTTTGACCGGGGGTGGGAGAAAGTGTTTCACTCAGGGGTGTCGATTGACGAGCGTTCAGGCACGTTCAAGGACTTGCTGGTTTTAAGGAAAAAATAAAAAATAAAGGAAAAAAAGTTTGAAGGAAATTCAGAGGTCGTAAGGCATTACGGTTTGGCGCTTGTTTTCCTTGGCGCGCTTTATGCCCATGTCCAGCTTTCCTTGGACGAGTTCCGAGAGCTTGTCGTGGGAGGCGCCCGAGAGCCTCATTCCCTTCTTCTTGATGTAGTCGCCTACAGCGCTTTTAACAACTAACATGGTTTGAAACCACCTCGCCAGAAAGCACGCAGAACGCCTTTAAAAGCGTTTTGAGGCGGGTTCGGGTTTTTCCCTTGATTTCGCGTATTCCTTGAATCTGTTCACCACGAGGCGGACGGTTTCCTCGTCCAGTTTTTCGCCGGTTTCGGCTTCGTGCCGCCGGACGGTCCCGGGCAGCGCGCCCCACTCGCCGTTCTCCATGACTTCCTTCATCCAGTGGCCGATTATTTTTTCGTTTCTATTGGCGTTTTTCTTGTAACGTTTCTTTGCGTGTTCGCGTGCAAGCCTCAGAAGTTCGGGGAACACTTCTTTTTGAATTAAGATTGTTTCGGGGCTGGTTGGCGTCCGGTATCCGTAGCCAATTATTTTCGTCGCTGGTCTTGATGCGAGTTGGTGCGTCCGGATCTGGTTTTCGTTCCAGTCAAGCTCCTTGAACACTTCTTCGGGTTTCGGGTCGCGTTTGAGCTTCTCCCTCAACTCGTTTTCCTTTTGATTGTATTTGCGAATGTTTTCCTGTACCCCTACCGGGAGTCGTATTGTCTTGGACTCGTTTTCCAGCGTTCTCGTAATGCCTTGCCTTATCCACCACCAGCCGTGAGTTGAAAACATGAGCCCCTTCGTGTAGTCAAAGCTGTCGACCGCGGTGATGAGTCCCTCGCTGCCCGCTTGCACGAGGTCTATGAAGGGTAGGCCCAACCCGTCGTATTTTTTCGCCGTGTTCACTACGAGGCCCAAGTTGTGGATTATGAGTTTTTCCCTTGCCTTCCAGTATTCCTCCTCTATTTTCTGGCGCGTTGCGGGTTTTTCCAGGGATTTGGTTGCGGCCGCTTTTCTCGCTTCTTCAAGGCGGGTTTCATTCCATTCGGGTTCGCCCTCCCCAGAATTCAGTTTGTTGCGGAGTTCCCGGTCTTCGGGTGTGTGGTCTTTTGATTCCGGGAGTTCGCTGTATGCCTGAACGTACCTGTGTAAATCCATTTTTTTGGCGAGATCGATTACCTCCTCCGGTTTTAGCAGGGGCGGCCAGGGATTTTTGAGGCAAGCATCTATGCTTTCCTGTGTCAACCCCGCCAGCCGCAAACTCTTTATCTGTTCGCGCAGCCATTTCTCGTCCTCGGGTTTTATTTTGAGTGCTTCTTCCAACTCCTTTTCAATTTCGGGTGGGGCTTCCTTGACGAGGACATTTGCCATGAGTAGGAAATGGTTTTTCGCGGTTAAAAGGGCTTTTACGATTAATCTGCCAGTTCGCGGAACAACGGGTTTTCTCGAAGGCGTTCGTATGCCCGGGCGATGATTTGTCGGACGCGTTCCCCGCTTTTCCCGTGTTTTTTACCCAGTTTTCTGAGGCCCATTTCTCCTTCTCCGCTGATGCCGTAATATTCTTCCAGCAGGGCGAGTTGTTCCTTGCTGATTACCCGGTCATTCTTCGCTTTGAGGAGGGCTTCCCTGATTTCTTGGGAGAAGGTTCTTCTCTCCGTTGAATCCGCCACGCTTTGCGCTTCCGGGCCCTCGCGCAGGATTCCAACCCTGGTTGCGTCTTCTCCGTCTTGAATTGGTTTGTCCAAGCGGGTCGTTCCCTGGAAGTTCAGGGCGTGGTTCACGGCTTCAACGTCGTTTTTGCCAAACCCGAGTTCATTGAATACTTCTTGGTTGCTCGGCTCGCGGCCCAATTCATTGGTGAGTTCGTTTTTTCGTCTGTGGAATTTGATGATTTTTTGGCCGACATGGAATGGGATGCGGCCGGTGCCCGTTTGTTGAACTGCAAAACGTTGAACGGCTTGGCTTATCCAGTAGCGGGCGTAGGAATTGAAGCGTATTCCGCGCGTCCAATCAAAGTGTTTTGCGGCGGTAATCAGGCCCACCTCTCCTTCTTGTATGAGGTCGGTTTTTTGGGCGAACGCGGCGTATTTTTCCGCGATTTTGGGTATGAGGCGCCGGTTGTGCAACACGAGTTTGTTGCGCGCCTTCAGCGCGGCCTCCCCCAGTTGGTTGAGGTCGGCTTTTTTCGCGAATTGAATGGCTTTTCGCCTCATCGTTTTTTCGTTTTGGAAAGCGGTTTTGTTTGTTTTGCGCCTTGCGCACTCCTCCATTGCCTTGCGCAAGCGTTCCTCCCCCCATTTCGCGGTTTCCCCTGGCTTCCTAGTTTCGTTGAGTTTGGCCAGGATTTCCTCGTTCGTGGGCTGTTTGAGTTCGCGTTTCGCTTGGTGAAATGCCTCAACGAATCGATGGACGTCCATGGTCTTGCCGATTTCCTGTTCTTCCTTAGTTGGGAGGGGTGGGTGTTTCAGCGAGGCGTAGTATTGGTTTACGGCGTCAAGGCTTTTCGCTTCCTTCATGACTACCAAATGCCTTTATGTATTGAAAGGGTTTTTGGGGGGGAGGCGGAATACCAGTTAGCTTCCATTAAAAAGGGATGAGGTGAGGCGCCGCAGCTCGCCGAGGGGATGCACCAAAACGCTCGCGCGTTTTGGGCAGGCGCAAAACCCGAAGGTTTTGCCGCCAACGCGTTCCCCCTAAGGAGCCGAATGCGGCGACCGGGAGTCGAACCCGGGCCACGAGCTTTCTTCAACACTTTTTAGTGCAGGTTTTTGCCTGCAGGCAAAAAAGTGCGGTGGAAGGCTCGAGTCATACCGTTAGACCATCGCCGCTTTTTTTCGTTTGATGAAACTTTTTCCTAAAAAGTTTCCGTTTTAGACCATCGCCGCTTTCAAATCGTTTTGATCAAACTTTTTCTAAAAGTTTGCGTTCAGACCATCGCCGCTATAGTGTAAGTATTTGCGGTTGGGCGATTTAAACGGTTTTTATGACATGAATTCTATGACGGCTTTGATGATGCTGCCCCATTGCCACGAGAATTGGACTATTGCGAGGACTGCGAGGGGGAGCGCGAGGAGGCGGAGTTGGTTGTAGCGCGTCCACACGAGGTAGGCGAGGGCGGCTGCGGGCGAGATTATTGCCCACAAAACGAGGATTAGGATGTCCTTGTCTTCCATGAAGGACTTGGCTTCGCGGCGGAATTCGGGGTCCCAGCCGTACACGCGTTGTTTCGGCTTTTTTTCTTCTTCAATGAAGTCGAGGAGCGTGCGCTCGTGTTTTTGAATCGAGATGATGCGGGGCACGTGCAATTTCTTCACGCCTTTGTTTAAGTGGGGCGTGCTTTTTATTGTTGTTCCGCGTTGCATTAACCATGATTGACTTTTCGGTCCTGCCTTGGAGCGGGTACGGCCTCGTCGCCGCCGCAATAATCGCGGCGTTCGTTTTGGCGGAGTTGCTGCTTGCGGTCTTTGACAAGTTGTTGCGCAGCCTGGTTTCGCGCACGCAGACCAAGCTGGACGACATGTTGTTTGAGGCGTCGCGGGGATCCGTCAGGCTTTTGTTCGTGGTTCTCGCCGTTTACCTGGCGGTGGGCCAATTCCTGGGAGACCCGGTGGCGTTCGGTCACCCCCTTGACTTTTACCTGCTCGTCGGAGTCATAGTCGCCGCGGCGCACTTCATCGCCTCGCTGGTGAACGCTTTCCTGAAGTGGAGCATTCACGAGAAGGGTTACCGCAAGGACAAGACCGCGTTCTTCCCCTTGTTCCGTAAACTCGTTTTGTTGTTCATATACGTTTTGGCTTTCACCATCATCCTGACCTTGTTCGGAATTGAAATCGGGCCCGTGCTCGCTTCCCTGGGAATCGCGGGGCTCGCCGTGGCCCTCGCCCTCCAGAGCACGCTCTCCAACTTTTTCGCGGGCGTGTACATCCTGGTGGACAAGCCCGTGAAAGTAGGGGACTACGTGTCGATTGACTCGGAGTCGTCGGGCGTAACGGGTTTCGTGAAGGAAATCGGGTGGCGGAACACCAAGATTCAGTCGTTCGGAAACACGGTTTTCGTTCTCCCCAACGATAAGGTGGCGAACTCCACGATAATCAATTATTCCTCGGCCAAGGACAAGGGCCGCGGCGTGTTGTTTGATGTGGGCGTGGATTATTCAAGCGACGCCGACAAGGTGGAGCGCTTGCTCAGGGAAGCGGTGAAGGAGGCGGCGAAGAAGAACGAGCAAATCGTGAAGGACTTCGAGCCCGTGGTGCGCTTCGAGAACTTCGGGGACTCAGCGCTCTACTTCAAGGTCATCTTCCGCGTGCAGGATTACACGGCTAGGTGGTCGGCCGAAGCCCAGGTCAAGCGCCGCATACTTGACTTGTTCCGCAAGAACAAGGTTTCGGTGCCGTTCCCCATCCGCACGGTTTACCTCAAGAAGTGATTTGATGGGAAGGATTTCGTTGGAGGAAGCCCTGCGCGTTGAGCAAAGGATTCGCAAGGAATCCGACGGCAGGCACGACAACATCTTGAGGTTGGATGGCGACGGGTTGATGGTCACCCACTCGTTTTATGGGCGGCCTTTGAATGCCATGATGACATTGAAAGATGAAATTCCCGGCATTCAATTGACTTTTAGCGACCACAAGGCCTTGCAGCCGGAAATGGTTTTCGTGAGGTACGAACTTCCGCCCGTCAAAGCCCTTGAAGAAGAATTCAAGCGCTTCAAACAAATTGATGCCGCAAGTTTTTTGAGGTTGATTAATTACGCCCGGGCAATGCATGAAAGGGGTCCAGAGCGGGATAGGGAAAAATTGGAGGCGCTGAAGTTGGCGTCAAAAGAGTTGTTCAAGCCCGCTCAATCGAGTTCCGAATGATTTGAGGTATTTGCTGGAAAGGCATGCGAACCTGCTTGCCGGAGTCGCGGTCGCGCACGGTTGCCTCGCCGTCCTCCAGCGAGTCGTAGTCAATGGTCACGCAGTAAGGGACGCCGGCTTCGTCGGACCGCGCGTAACGCTTGCCTATTGAACCCGTCTCGTCGTATTGCGTGCGGAACTCCTTGCGCAACGACTCAAACACTTCGCGCGCTTTTTCGGTCAAACCCTTTTTTTGGAGGGGGAACACGGCGACTTGCACGGGCGCGATTCGCGGGTGCAGGCGCAAAACGGTTTTTTCGTCGCGTTCGTCCAGGCCTTGAACAATCAAGGCGAGGATGAGGCGGTCGAACCCGCCGGAGGGTTCCACGACTCGCGGCAGGAATTTGCCTTCCTGGTTTAGGGACAAGTCCTTGCCGGATTCCTTGGCGTGTTGTTCCAAGTCGTAAGTGGAGCGGTCGGCTACGCCGAGGAGTTCCTTCCACCCCCAGTCCAGGAACTTGAATTCAATATCCCACGTCTCCGAGGAGTAGTGCGACAATTCCTTTGGGACGTGTTCGCGGAGCCGCAAGTCCTTGAGGCCCAAGGATTGAAGCCATTTCACGCAGGCGCCCGCCCAGTAAGCCACCCACGCGTTCTTGAACGCGATTTTCGGGTAGGCAACCATTTTTTCCGAGCCGCCTTTTTCCTGGGTTTTCGCGTCAAGCACGAGAACCTTCAAGTCCTTGAATTCGGCGAGGTCGGGTTTTTCATCCCTGTAAAACCATTCCAACTCGTATTGCGTGAACTCGCGGCAACGGAAAACGAATTGCCTCGGCGAGATTTCGTTGCGGAACGCGCGCCCGATTTGAGCGATTCCAAAAGGCGTCTTCAAGCGCGCGGCGTTGGCCGCGATTTTGTAGTCCGTGAAGATTAGTTGCGCGGTTTCGGGGCGCAGGTATGCTTCGGTTGATTCGTCGGCGAGGACGCCGACGTGCGTCTTGAACATGAGGTTGAAGGGGTCCTCGGTTTTGAGGGGTCCCCCGCATTTTGGGCACTTCAAATCCTTGTCGTCAATGAGTTTTCGGAGTTCTTCGGGTGTCAGGCCTTCCACGCTCAACCCGAGTTCGCGTTCAATCAAGGCGTCCGCGCGCTCTTTGACCTTGCATTTGGCGCAGGACACGACGGGATCGTTGAATGCTTCCAGGTGGCCGCTCGCCTTCCAGATTTGCCGCGGCGTCAGGATGCATCCGTCAATTCCTTCAACGTCTTCGCGCGAGGAAACAAACGAGTTCCACCACTCGTTTTCAAGTCCGCGTTTGAGTTGTACGCCCAGGGGCCCGTAGTTGTAGAAGCCGGCAGGGGAATCGTATATTTCGGCGGAGGGGTAGGCGAACCGGCGGCGCACGCACAGGTTCACGACCGAATCCATGTTCATGTTGTTATGAATTGGGCGCGCACTCTTTTAAATCACTCGCGGCTTAATCTCTTGCAAGGTGGATTGGTGACATGACCGGAAAATTTTTATTGAAAAAACGCGGGCGTGAGAGTGGCGGGCGCGGTTCGCGCCGCGAAATGGAAGACGACGAGAGG
>DALH01000035.1 GCA_002499405.1 Candidatus Micrarchaeota archaeon UBA95
AAGTGTTCGCGGCGGATTACGTGCTTGTCGCCGGTGGCGGTAACGAATATGTCCCCGATTCCGGCCGCCGCGTCCATCGGCATTACTTGGAACCCGTGCATGTGCGCTTCCAACGCTTTTACGGGGTTCACCTCGGTTACCACGACTTTGGCGCCCAAGCCGCGCGCCCTCAAGGCGAGTCCGTGGCCGCAGTAGCCGAAGCCTGCAATGACGAATGTTTTTCCGGCGATTAAGACGTCGGTTGCGCGGATGATGCCGTCCATCGTGCTCTGGCCAGTCCCGAAAAAGTTGTCAAAGTGGTGTTTGGTGGGTGTGTCGTTCACGGCGATTATTGGATATTTGAGGGCGCCGTTAGACGCCATTGCGCGGAGGCGTATGACTCCCGTCGTGGTTTCTTCTTGTCCCGCGGTTATTCCGTCCAACAATTCCGTGCGCTTGGTGTGCGCGGTGTTCACGAGGTCGGCGCCGTCGTCCACCGTGATCGTGGGCTTCAAGTCCAATGCCTTGTTTATGCAGCGGTAATAACCTTTTTCGTCGATTCCGTGAACCGCGAAAACGGGAATTCCTTGCGAAACAAGTGCCGCGGCAACGTTGTCCTGCGTGCTCAACGGGTTTGAGGCGCATAAAGCGACTTTGGCGCCGCCCGCGACCAGGGTCTCCATCAAGACCGCGGTTTCCTTGGTTACGTGGAGGCAGGCCGCAATGCGTGCGCCCTTCAACGGCTTTTCTTTTTGGAATCGCTTCCTTATGAGGGCGAGCACGGGCATCTGGTTGCGCGCCCATTCAACTGCTTTGGCTCCGTCTCCGGATAGCGATTCGTCTCCAATCTCGTAATCCATGAATTTCACCTTAACAAGGAGTATTTGCTGAGAAAGATTTGGGTCTTCAACACTTCAAGGAAGGGCAGGATGAACAAGGCGTTCACGGCCACGCCAACCTGCAAGGCAATCGGCCACGACTCGGAGAGGGAGAGGAACACTGCGGTGTTGGCTAGCACGAGGAGGGAAGCGAAGAGCAGGAAGAAAACGAAGTAGTAAAATTTGCGGGTCAACACCTTGAAAGCGATTTTCAAGGCGCTCAACAACTTCGCGTTCTCAAGCACGAGCGACTGGGGCACGAAAAGAATGGTGAGGGAAACGATGAGAGACCACGCCGGCACGAGGAACTGAGAATGTTGCGGGTAGGCGTCGCGCAGCCACAAGGCGCCCACGAAGATGGCGATGAACGCGGCCAGGAAGACCGTGAAGAGTTTCAGCGTCAACAACTCTATTTCCTCGAATTCGGCGTGGCGGATTCTCGTGAGCGTGCGCTGGTGCTTTACTATCAAGTTTATTGCGGTGATGGCGAATGAGTAAAGCAGCAAGGCGAACAAAAAGGCGAGGACTATGAACAAGGCGTTGCCCGTGGTCAAATCTGTTTGCAGGCTCGAAAACCGTAGGAACACGCCGGTAGCCGCAACGTAGTTGGGCAGCAACGAGGCGAGCGGCAAGGCGAACAGCAGGGGTATGCTGAACGCTAGAATGAACTTCAGGTTGTCCGAATAGGATTTCCAGGAATGCCTCAACAACGATTTTATTGACATTACGCAAGAATTAAGGCGGAGCGCCGTTTAAAACGTTACTCCGGCGCGGTCTCGCCGAATAAATGGGTCGGCTCAGCCCCAGTTACGCGCACGCGCACGAACTCCCCGATTTCTCCCGCGGGCAGAACCACTGGCTTGTAAGCCGTGGTGCGCGCCACCACGCCCTTCCTGCCGCGTTCAACTATCACCGCGTCGAAAACCGCACCCACGAGGCGCTCGTTTAATTCAAGGCTTTTCTGCCTGACAACCTCGGCCAAGGCGGTGCTCCGCTCCTTGACCGTGCGCGAGGGCAACGGCTTCAAGCGCGCGGCAATCGTGCCGGGGCGGCGGCCGTACTTGGAAACGTTGACCACGTCAAAACCAATTTCTTCAACGAGTTTCAGGGACGCTTCAAAGTCCCCTTCGGTTTCAGTTGGGTAGCCAACTATCAAGTCGGTTGCAAGGGAGCCGCCCACGATTGAACGGTATTCATTGACCGCTTGCTTGAAATCGTTCACGGAATAAGGCCGCCCCATGTGTTCAAGCACTGAATCCGAGCCGCTTTGCACGGGGAGGTGGGCGAACGCAAAGGTTTTCGCGGAGAAGGCGCGCCACAAATCCGCGTCGCAGTGCTGGGGGTTCGTCATTCCAACGCGCACGAGGAACCGCCCCTCCAGTTCTGAAACCGCGTGCAACAATGCGGCCAGCGAGCCGCCAAAATCTTTTCCATAGCAGCCAGCGTCCTGCGCCGTGAAGCGTATTTCCCTGGCGCCGTTTGCAACTGCCCCGTGCACCTGGGTCAAGAGGATTGGAACGGGAACGCTTTTCAGGCCGGTTCTGGCTAGGCGCGTGAAGCAATAAGTGCACGAGCCAAGGCACCCGTCGCAGATGCGGATGCGCGCCACAATTCCGTCAACGCTTGCCCCGCCGACCACCCGACCCTTTTGGAACGAGGCGCGCCTTTTCTGAAAAGCCGCTTCAACCGCGTCAACGACTTTGTCCTGGGCGCGCACTCCCAGCAAAACCGCGTCCGGGCGGATGCGTTCGATGATTCGGGAATCGGCTTGCGGAATACAGCCGGTTACGACCACGGGCTTGGGGCAGTGTTCAACGTAGTACAACACCTTTTTTTCCGTGTTATCCTTCACGCCGCAAGTGTTCACTATCACGACGTCTGCTTCCTTCTCGGATGACGGGGAAATGCCGGCAACTTGAAGCGCCCTTTGCAAGGCCTCGGAGTCGGCTTGGTTGTAGGTGCACCCGTAAGTCCGCACGAAAACCCGCATTCAGCAAAACCTTATTTAAGCGTTGCAAGCCCATACAATAATACTTTTGTGATGCTTTATGACTAAGATTAAAATGAGCCATAAGTGCGAGCGTTGCGGCCGCGAGGCGCAATACCGCGAGGCGTGCAACCACTGCAACCGCAAGGTTTGCCAGTCCTGCATCAAGAACAGCAAGCGCACTTCAACGGGGCGCGCCATAATCTGCAAGGACTGTTGTGGCGACTCGGCCAAGCGGAAAAAGCACGGGCAGGCATGAAAACGATTAAGGGCGCGGATTACCCGGAGTTGAGTTGCAATGCCTACTGGCTTGACGGGCTGGCAATTGACTGCGGGCCGTTGACGCACTTCCCGCATGAACCCGAACTGATTTTGTTGACCCACGGTCATTACGACCACTGCGGGGGAGTGAGAAGCCGCGCCCTGCTGCACGAAGCCGACTGGGACGTGAAGTGGTTGAACGAACAATTCCGGAACTTCGAGCGGCCTTCCCAAATAGGGCGCCTGAGAAAAAAGAATTTTGAATGGGTGGATTGGTTTCTCAAGGTGATTGAGACGCCGGGACACACGCCGGGGAGCGTCTGCTTTTTCGACGAGGAAAAACGCGTTTTATTCAGCGGCGACACGTTGTTCGCGGACGGATTTGGTCGAACCGACTTGAACGGGGGAAACCCAGAAAAAATGGCTGAAAGCCTGGAGTTGGTTGAGTCGCTCAACTGGAAAACTCTTTACCCGGGGCACGGGCCGGCAATGCATAGATGAGTTGCTTTTTTATTCAGGAACGCGGTTAAGGATTCATGACCGAGCAATTCCTTCTCTTGGGAACGATCATCCTGGTAGGTTTCTTCGGTTCCCTTTTCTTCAAGAAGACCCGGATTCCCGACGTCTTGATTCTCCTGCTCTTCGGCGTAATCCTCGGCCCCGTCACCAACATAGTCGCGCCGGGCTACTTCGCGGGCATGGCGTCCTTCGTCGGCACGCTTGCCTTGATTCTGGTCTTGTTCGACGGCGGGTTGAACCTCAACATATCCGAGGTCGTGAAAGGCGTTCCCGAAGCCATCCTGTTCGCCTTGAGCTCATTCATAATCAGTTCGGTTCTCGTTGGCTCGGCGCTGCACTTCCTTGCCGGGTGGAACTTTCTTCACGCCCTCCTGATGGGGGTTGTGGTCGGGGGCACGAGTTCGCCCATTGTGATGTCCATCGTCGAAAAACTGAGGGCCGGGGGGAAAGCGAAGACCGTGCTCAGCTTGGAATCCGTGATAACCGACGTCCTCTGCATCATCACCGCCGTTGTCCTCGTGGAACTGATAATCCTCAAGTCGTTCAACGCCAGCGCAATAGCCCAGGACCTGACGAGTGCGTTCACGACGGCGGCCGTGGTTGGCTTCCTCTTCGGCGTGTTCTGGGTCGGCATTCTAAGAAAGTTTTACGGCAAGCCCTTCGGCTACGTGGTCACCCTCGCCGCCATATTCATAATGTACGCGTTCGTGGAAAGCATCGGCGGAAGCGGCGCCGTATCCGTGTTGTGCTTCAGCCTGGTGCTCGGAAACTCGCACGAAATATTTCAGTACCTGCGCATACAAGGCGGCTCGGAAATAGACGAAAACATCCGCATCGTCCAGCGCGAAATCTCGTTCTTCGTTAAAACCTTCTTCTTCGTCTACCTCGGTTTCCTCTTCAACATGAACGCGCTCCAACTCGCGCCGCTTTCACTGGCACTCATAATACTGGCCGCGATTTACATCGGGCGCACGATAGCTGTCAGGATACTCGTCGCCAAGGAAAAACACTTTGAAAAGGACTCGGCGCTCATGCTCTCACTTGCGCCGCGCGGGCTGGCCGCGGCGGTGCTCGCATTCCTCCCCTTGAATTCGGGCATAAAAATAGATTACTTCTCGGACATCGCGTTCCTCATAATCTTATTCACTAGCATAGTGGCCACCGCCGGCGCATTCATGTTCGGCGGCGGAGTGGCAGAGGAAACCGCCACAACCGGAAAAAGCGACGCCACTTCAAGGCAAAACAAGCCCCGCGTCGTATCAAAGCGCTAGTCCAGAAACGCATTTCCAAGCATGCCCAAACCATGGTTGGACAACGCCAGGTAACCAAAACCGAAGAGTATGACGGCGTCGTCGAACGCAATCAATCCCTTGGCAAGAAAGAGCACGGCTACCACTAAAGCCATGTTGAAACCCGAATCCCAGCCCTGAAAAAACTCAAGCAAGCCCATACAACAATAAGACGGGAAACCGCCTATTTATTTGTTACTACCGTTCCGTTGTGTTTTTTTCCGTTCAGGGCGGCTTTCAATTGCTCCGAGTCCCGCCCGTCCACGAAGTCAATGCTGATTTTGGCGCGCCTGGCAATCATTGAAGCAAAAACGTCGAAAGGAAAATTAGTGCGCGACTCGCGCTTGTCGCTCTTGAAAGCCAGGTCCACGAGTTCGTCGTGCGTCAGGCGCTCCAGGCGTTTTGCGCCCTCCTCGTTCGGGTGGCGGTCGTACAACGCCTCAACCCTGCTCGCGTTGACCAGCCGGCCTTCGCCGAGGGCCTCGGCAAGCAGGACGGCATCCGCGTCAGTTGTAACTCCTTCAAGCAAGCCCCCCATCACCGGGTTTTCGCCCCGCTCCATGGCGGCCAGGCACTCATCAATGCTCCGGCAAACCACTCCGCTGATTTTGGAGGCGAGGTGTTCGGCGTTCTCGTAAGTCGCGCGAATTCCTTCCCTGTCACACCAAAAAAAGTTTTCCCCTCGGGCGTGCGCTTCCCCGACGTATTTCGCCGCGAGTCTTCCGCCGCCCACTACTATTGCGTGGCCCCTCAAAATCGGGGCAACGCGTTCCGCGTAATCATTCCTTTTCCCGGACTCGTCGAACAACAGCGAGCCCCCCAACGATACGACGACCATTATTCAGTCCTTTATTTCCGACCCATTCTCTTGGCCAGTTTTTCCACGGCTTCATTTGCGCGCTTTTCGGCGGCAACGGCTTCGGCATCGGGCTTCAAGTGAATCTTGGAAGAATTGTATGCATTGAAGTGGGAAGCGGCTTTCTTGTAACCTTCAAGGGCGGCTCCGCATTTTTCCCTTTGATTGAGGGCATCCGCCAAGTCAAGATGCCTGAAACCCTTTTCACGATCTCGTTCCCATTCTTCAACCACTTCAATCACCAAAAAAAATTAGGCGCAAAAGAATATAATTGTAGGCGGTAACGACCGCGCAAAACATTAAAATAACAACCTCCCTTGAGTTGTATGAAATGACTGAATTCGTTCCGTGGGTTGAAAAATACAGGCCAAAGCGCCTCAATGACATAATCGGCCACGAAAAAGTGGTGGCCAACCTCAAAAGGTACGCGGCCGACAAGAGCATGCCGCACCTCCTGTTCGCGGGGCGAGCAGGAATAGGCAAGACCTGTGCCGCGCTCGCGCTCGCAAACGAGTTGTACGGCGACCAGCGCAGGCAATGCTTCCTTGAATTGAACGCTTCCGACGAGCGAGGCATAGACGTCATGCGCTCGCGCGAACAACAAAAGGACGCGGCGCGCAAGGCGAACACCACGAGCGTCAAGGACTTCGCGCGCACGCGGCCCATGGCCGACGTCGCCTTCAAAATCGTCTTCCTGGACGAGGCGGACGCCCTCACCCCGGACGCCCAGCACGCATTGCGCCGGACCATGGAACTCTACTCGTCCACCACGCGCTTCATCCTGTCCTGCAACTATTCCTCCAAGATAATCGAACCCATCCAAAGCCGTTGCGCCGTATTCCGCTTCAAGGCATTGACCGACGAAGACGTAAAAAAAATAATCGAACGCATCATAAAAGGCGAGGGCCTTGAAATCGCGGACGACGAGGCGATGGACGCGCTGATTTACGTTGCTGACGGGGACGCGCGGCGCGTAATCAATTCATTGCAGGCCGTTGCCACGCTGACCAAGAAAATAACGGCGGAAAACATTTACTCGGTTGCTTCGCGCGCGAGGCCCAAGGAAGTGCGCGCCATGGTGGAAGCCGCTTTCAAGGGCGACTTCATGAAGGCGAGGGAGGCGCTCGACGACTTGATGATTCGCTACGGGTTGAGCGGCAACGATTTGTTGAAGCAGATTTACCGGGAGGTCACTTCCCTTGACGTGCCCGACGACAAAAAGGTTTTCCTGGTGGACCGCGTGGGCGAATACGATTTCCGCATGAGCGAGGGCGCGAACGAGCGCATCCAGTTGGAGGCGCTCCTCGCGCAAATCATGCTGGCGGGAAGAAGTTGAAGGATAAGATTACTGCCTTTAGTCAACAAAAATATTTATTGTTGCTGGTTAAACGCGCCAGTGACAACGAAAACCGTATTAAACCTTTTTTCGTGAAGTGCTTGGCGCGAGAGACCGTGTGTTTCCCGCCGAGCAGGAGGCAAATCAAAAAGGTTCGTGAGAACCGTGCTTTGATGGTTTCCTGCCGCGGGTTCGGTCCGCGAGACGATTACCTTATTTTGTAACGCAGGAGCGCGCCGACAGCAAACGACTCAAACTCCAGGCCCGCGCCCGTATCCGAATCAAACACCACGGCTTCGGCTCCGGTCTCCAACGCTTTTTCAAGCAACGCATTCGCCTCCTGGTGAAGCCCGTGGGACTTCCGTAGTAGGGAGTCCGATAAAAGCAGGGTTTCAACCGCGCCGGCGGCCAGTGCATTGCTCACCTCGCCCAGACCGTAGCACGCCAACCCGCTCCTGGCCGTGCGCTTCAAGAACTCGTGTAGTGCTCCGGCTTGCCTGGCCGAAGCCGCATCCCCGACGGCTTTTTCAACGGCGCCATTCTTCACGAGCTCGTTCAACCCCGAGCGTTCGGCCGTTGAAGCCGTTGCAAGGCGAACGCGCTTGGCCGTCGCGGGGTCCGCTTCCTTGAGCCACTTGTAGTAGTCCTCCTTGGCGAAGCCCGGCCCGCCGACGACCACGGTTTCGTCGCCTTGAATTGCCTGCGTCAACTCAACGTAAAACTTTTTCCGGCTCTGCTCAAACGCCTTGGGGTCGCGTTTTGAGGCCGACGAAGCCAGTTCACACTTCATTTGAATGCCGCGAACCGAGTAGCGCGCCACCATTGCGCCCCGGTCGTCCACCACGACGAGCAACGCCTTGGGCTTGACTCGGCGCGCCTTCTCCAGCAATTCCTGGTGGTAGGGCGACAAAACCTTTTTCAGGGTGAAGGAGTCGCCAGTTTCCACGTCCAAGGTGTGGTGCTCGCCGACTTGAACGAATTCGGGGGGCGAACCCGAGGAAATGGTACCGGTTATTCTCAGGCGCGAGGCGTGCTCGGCGAACTCGATTGTTTCGGCAAGGAGTTCAACGAAAACCTTTTTTTTCTCGCCGGAGTCGCCGCGCGTCAAATCCAACGCCTTCACTCGGCGCGCGGACCGCCCGCTGACCGCGTCGCCCGGCTCAATGATTTTTGTTAGGAGCCACAGGTCTTCAACGCTTTCGGGAACGATTTTCAGTCCCTCGCGGGCCTTGAACGTCTTCACGAAAGTAGTTGTGGGGGAACGGGTTTAAAACAATGGGGCGGTTAATCCTACCATGCAATATTCCCGAACCGGGGCGGGTTCCATTCTCTTCGGCGCGTTGATTTTGGCTGCGGCGTGGTGGCTCGGGTGGAGCTCCGCTCCCCTGAACGAGGCAGTGACCGCCATGTTGTTGACCGCGGCCGCTGGCGGAGTCATACTCTTCGGGTTGTTCTTGTTCGTGGCCGGCTTGTTGTTGTTCTTCATTTGAATAACCCCGTAAACGGAATTGAATTCAGTGGCCGTAGCGCACCAAGCAGAGGCAAGGAATTCAATTGGGTTTATTTGATTCTCTGGCCGGAGTTCGCGGCGAATGCCACGAAAATTGTTCCGCCGTCGCCCGTCCACTGCGTTACCCACGACTCGGGGGGAAGGTCCTGTACGAACCCGCGCAGCGCGGCTTCCTCGAGCCACGGACAGTAATCGTATGCCTCGGCGGCGTTGAACGACGCCACGTAGAAGGCGCAGCCCTTGCGGTTCGGCAGGGAACGCACTTCGTCAAGCAGCCCCGCGTTTATGAGCGCTTCCTCGCGGTAGAGTATTGAAACCTTTTCATTGCACGTGATTATCACGTCTTCGGGCCGGTAGCCGAAAGGCGACAAGGTGTAAAAACGCTTTATCACGGTCGGGCAGATTGAGTGCTGGCCGTCCACTATGCGCACGACGACCTCCCACGCGTACCTGTCAGACGGGGTCACGTTCGTTACCTCAACTTCGTTACCGGCGTCAATAAGGTAGACGAGGTCCTGCAAAACGAGTTCTTCTGCCTGGCCGCTCGTCAACTCCCTAGGCTGTTGCGGGCCGAGAAGCGCGTAAGCCAAAAGCATGACCAACAGGAATCCCACGAGGGCTGCCAGTTCCTTGAGCATAACAATGGAACGAAGCCGGCAAATTTAAAACACTAACAAGAACCCGGATAACGCTCGTACTCCCATTTCCCGCCGTCGTCAAAGAGAACCCAGAAGTTTTGGGAGCCGTCCGGGTTCTGGCTGGAAGTGTTCAGGAACAGGGTCGTGGAAAACTCCACGAACGCCAGTTGGGAAACATTTCCCGCGGAAACAATGAGGGTGGCGTTCCTCTTGACCGCAAAAGCAGTTTCATAGGGCGGGTAAACCAATGCGAAGGCCGGACCGCAATCAAGCCCGAGCCCGTCAAGAGAGGCGTTCACGCCGTTGTATTGCATGGCCAGGGAAGCGTCGTAAGCGTAATCCGCGAGGTTCTCCTCCAGAACCGCGCAAAAGTCCCCCATTGCAACGCCGTCGCACTTGGACTGGTGGGCAGAGTCAATTACCGCGTCGCGGAAGGAGGCATTAAAGTAATCCAGCGAATCGTAAAAGCGTTGTTCAACGAGTTGGGACTGCAATAACGCCAGTTCCACTTCGTTCTGAAATGAGTTG
Source organism: Candidatus Micrarchaeota archaeon UBA95 (assembly GCA_002499405.1). Lineage (GTDB taxonomy): Archaea > Micrarchaeota > Micrarchaeia > Norongarragalinales > Norongarragalinaceae > UBA95. The sequence goes on from DALH01000035.1 coordinate 9,782, forward strand.
GATTGCTCCAGCGAGGCAAGCGACGCAATCAAGGTGACGAACAAAAAGAAAAAGAAGTTGGCGGCGAAACCCCTCACGAAACGCACACCTCGTAAAAGTCGTTCGGCGAAGCATCTGAACGGCCGTAATCCTCCAACTCACCTGAATAAGCGGGGTAAGAGTAATTCCGCGCCGCAACGAATTCGCTTCCAGGAGAAGAACAACCCAAGTCAAACAAGTGCTGGACCCAGTTGTCTTCAAGCCAGGCTTGCGCCGCCGAATTGTTGAGGTAGGCGTAGCCCGCGGCCTGTTTTTCCAGAACTCCTATTTGGCCGCGCTCCGCAGCGAGCAAGGGAAGCGAGGAAATCAGCGCCAAGACAATCAACGCGTCCGCCCCGAACAGGAAACCCTTTACTTGCAAGTCCGCTCACTCCTCAAACAAGTCGTTTTCGTGTCCGCGTAAAAAACCACGGTCTCTTGAACGGATACGCGCGAGCACTCCAACACCCCGCAATCCGTGTAATCCGTGCCGTTGCTGCAATGCTCGTAAAAACAGGTTGCCTCCCCCGCGTATTCCGCGCCTCCCGAAAAAGAGAATTCGGCGGCGTGCGACAACAAGGCGTAACCGCTCAACAACAACGCGCCCGCAACCAGCAAGTCAATGCTCAAAAGCTGGGCCTTCACGCCTCGGACACCTCAACGAAGCCGCCGACTCGCGCAAACAAATACGTCTTGCCGCACTCGTGGCTGGAATCCTTTACGGGCGCGCGGCACTCCAACGAAATTGTTTTTGGGGGGTAGGAATTCATTGAAATCGTTGCACTTCCGCTTGAAAAAGCAAATTCAAAGGACTGGTTGAAGCACGGCACCGCCAAGGCAATTGACTGGTTGCGCTCAAAGGCCGCGTCGCTCACCCGGCACAGAACCGTTGCCGTGTCTTCGCCCAGGCGAAGCGAATTGAATCCTTGAATTGAGGAGGCAAAGGAGGCCGACTCGTAGTTCAGCCAGTAAACCAGCAACAAGGCGAGGGTCGCCACCAAAAAGAATTCAAGCACCACCTGGCCGCGCATGGGTTGATTACTTCCACGGAATATTTAACCCATTAACAACGCGACAAGCCACGCAGCCCACCCGGTTGAGTAAAGGATTGACGGCAGAATCAAAGCGCCCGCCGCATTCGCCTTGCGCACGCCGGCCTCCAAGGCAAGCAACCCGATGCAGGAAGCGGAGGCGAGGACGAACAAGCCGGGAAAACCGTTCAGCCAGTAAACCGCAATTGCCACGGCAAACAAAAACGCTTTTGGATTGTTCAACGTTTTTGAGAACGCGGCCAACTGCCTGGAAAAAATAAACAATAAGAACACGGAGGCGAGCAACGCGGCGGCGCCCGCCATTATTTCAAACAAGCCGCCGTCAAAGGCCGCGGCCGCACCCGAACGCGACACGCCCAGCGCGGACTTCGCGGCAAAATCAAAAACCATTTTGGAGGAGGCGAGGGCCGAAGCAAAGAAGAGGTAGGAGGACGCGCTCCTTTCAAGGAACAGGAATGCGGAGGACGCGAGGAGCGCCGGGTTCACCGCGGGCAGGAGGGGCGAAAAGAATCCGGCCAACGCACCCAGAAAACAGTTCTTGCTCGGCTTCAATTCAGCAGCCCCGCGCTCCTCAACTGTTTCGCCAGAGGAGCCAAGCAACAAGGGCACCCCGAACAACCCCGTAAGCAGGGGAAACAAGGCATTTGAAAAAAACGAGAAGCACAGGAAGCCCAGGGTTCCCGACAACAAGAATACGGCCGCACCCCACGCCCTTTTCTCACTCCAGAAAAACGCGAGGCACAACGCCGTCAAAGCCAGCCACGACCACTCCTTGAAAAAAGGGTGAAGCGCCGGGTAGGCAATGAAGGAAAAGGAGTACAATAAAAAAGCCCAGAAAAGCCCTTCAACCAGGCCCCTCAAAACCGATTGGAAGGCCTGAGTCGCCCTGCCCTTCAAGGCAAGGGAATGCGCTGGTAGAACCGAAGCCGAATGCGCTTCGGAAGGCAGGGAAAAGAAGACGGCGGGAACGCTTTCAAAAGCGAGGTGCGTGAACGCGGTAACTGACACGAGCAAGGCGTTGTGTTCAATGAATTGGAGCACGAGGTTGGTGTGCGCAAAGGGAAGCAGGCCCGTCAAGCCCGCCAGCCACTCAATCACGACAGCACCTCAATGCAGTACTCGTTCAGGCAACGCATGCCCGAACCGTCCGAAACGCCGACAAAGGAAACGCGTTGGCCCTTGCGCAGGGTTCGCAGGTCAAGGGAGCGCTCGCGCAAGCGGTCTGCCTGGCCGCGGAAAACCGCGAGCGAAACGCACTCCTTTGCACAGGCGACCACGAAGTAATGGCCGTTGGA